>JBOHOS010000444.1:0-2112 GCA_050731295.1 Nitrospiraceae bacterium
CTGGAAGGGCTATTACGGCGGACTCGGCGGTGACGAAGAAGACGTCTGGACCGGCGTCGAGCGACGCGGTCTCGTGACGCTGATCGAGGCGCTCACGCGCCTGCCTGAGGAGTTTCATCCTCACCCCAAGATCGCTCAGTGGCTGGGGCGCCGACGCGAAATGGCCGGTGGTGCGCGTCCCATCGACTGGTCCACCGCCGAGGCGCTGGCCTTCGCCACGCTCGCGGTGGAGGATCACCGAGTTCGTTTATCGGGTCAGGACACTGCTCGCGGAACCTTCAGCCATCGGCACGCGGTGCTGCATGACGCCGAGGACGGAGGGATTTACGTGCCGCTTCAGCAGATCGCGCCGGATCAGGCGCAGGTGGAGATTTATAACAGCCCTCTTTCTGAGGCTGGGGTGCTCGGCTTCGAGTACGGGTACAGCCTGGACTGCCCCGACGGGCTGATCCTCTGGGAGGCGCAGTTCGGGGACTTCATTAACGCCGCGCAGGTCATCGTGGATCAGTTTCTGGTCAGCGCCGAGGAAAAGTGGCGCCGATTGAGCGGGCTCGTGCTCCTCCTGCCCCATGGGTTCGAAGGGCAGGGGCCGGAGCATTCGAGCGCGCGGCTCGAGCGCTTCCTGGAGCTTGCCGTCAACGACAATGTCCAAGTCGTGAACCCGACGACGCCGGCCCAGTACTTCCACGTCCTGAGGCGCCAGGTGCTGCGTCGATGGCGAAAACCGCTGGTCGTGATGACGCCAAAAAGCCTGCTTCGCCACCCGCAAGCCGTGTCCATTCTTGACGATCTCGATCAAGGTCGTTTCCGGCGAATTCTCTTCGACCGGCAAACCGTGCCGAAGCGGGTCGGACGCGTACTCCTCTGCAGCGGGAAGGTCTACTACGATCTTGTGAAGATGCGGCATGAGCTCAAGCGCGACGACGTCGCGATCGTGAGACTCGAACAGCTCTATCCTCTGTACGATGAGGAGCTGCGCGAGTCGCTGGCGCTCTATCCACCGAAGGCGCCGGTCGTCTGGGTCCAGGACGAGCCCGCAAACATGGGGGCATGGCGGTATCTCCTCGCTCGATTCGGCGACACGCTCCTAGGCGCCGGGCCTTTTTCGGCGGTCTGCCGGTCGGCCTCGGCCAGCCCCGCCACGGGGTGGGGCGCACTCCATAAGATGGAACAGGCGAAGCTCCTCAAGGCGGCATTCGATGTCCATTGAGCTCAAGGTTCCGACAATCGGCGAATCGATCACAGAGGTCCAGATCGACCACTGGCTCAAGTCGCCGGGCGATGCCGTTCGCCAAGATGACCCAGTCGTGTCGCTCGAGACCGAGAAGACTTCGCTCGACCTGCCCGCTCCCGTGACGGGCGTGCTCGTCAGGATTCTCAAGAAGAAGGGTGAGACGGCTAAGGTCGGTGAGGTGATCGCGTACCTCGAAGAGACAGCGGTTCCGAAAGACGCAGCAGTCTCCGATTCTCCCGGCGCGGCGCCCGCCAGCCAACCGGTGCCCATGCCCCAGTCCGCAGCGATTCCCGACACGACGCGGGTGATGCCGGCAGCCCGCCGGCTGCTGGATGAGCACGGGCTCGATGTCAAGGACGTGACGCCGACCGGGCCAGGCGGTAGGGTTCTCAAAGAAGACATTCTCCGTCGCCTGGAAGAGGGTCCGTCCCAATCGGAACCGGCCCACACGATCGAGATGACGCCTGAAGAAGGCGTCCTATCCCCTCGACCCGCCCCGGGTTCGACAATCGGCGGGCGTGAGGAAGAAGCGGTTCCCATGAGCCTGCTCCGGCGGCGCGTCGCCGAGCGGCTCGTGCAGGCCCAACAGACGGCGGCCCTGCTGACGACCTTCAACGAGATCGACATGATAGCGGTGATGGCCCTGAGGCAGGCCCATCAGGAGGCGTTCCAGGAACGCCACACGGTGAAGCTTGGCCTCATGTCCTTCTTCGTCAGAGCGATCATCGAGGCCCTCAAGCTGATCCCGGAGCTCAACGCCGAGATCCGCGGTACCGACATTGTCTACCGCCACTACTACGACATCGGCATCGCCATTGGCAGCGGTCGCGGCCTGGTCGTGCCGGTATTGCGAAACGCCGAGCGTTTGGGCTTTGCCG
>JBOHOS010000445.1:0-2574 GCA_050731295.1 Nitrospiraceae bacterium
GGGTTGGATTGGAGCCGCGTCGACAATGTGCTGCTCGATATGGACGGCACGCTGCTGGACCGGCACTTCGATAATTTCTTTTTTGAAGAAGAGATGCCGCGCCGGTATGCCGCCAAGCATAACCTGGCGCCGGATATCGCGCGGGAGCGGCTCTTTGCGCTATACCGGGCGGTGGAGGGAGAACTGGACTGGACGGATCTCACCTACTGGACCCGCACGCTGGACATCGATGTGGTGGGGCTCACGAAAGAATTCGATCATATGATCACCTTCCTTCCGGATGCCGAGGAGTTCTTGCGCCGGATCAGACAGAACGGCAAACGCGTGCATCTCGTGACCAATGCGCATGCCGCCGGCGTCCGCATCAAGGTTGCCCGAACCGGCCTGGATCGGCACGTTGATGGAATCGTGACGGCGTTCGATGTCGGGTATCTCAAAATGCGGACGGAATACTGGCCGACCTGCCGGCGCCTCATCGGCTTCGACCCGGCGCGCACGCTCTACATCGACGACGACGAGGCCTGCGTGTCGGCGGCGCATCAGTACGGGATCTCCCATGTCTACCACCGCTCCAAGTCCAGCTCGCAACTGCCGCCGCAGCCGTCGTCGCGTTATGCCTCGATCGAAAGCTTGCGTGATCTGTTGCCCGGCTGAGCGTGTCGATCAGCCATTGCGCTCCGGCCGCCATTGAAGCCCGAGCGTGAGAATGCGCTGCAACAGCTTCTTGTACGGCATGCCCCCCCGTTTGGCTGATTCGGCAAAATCTTCCATCTGGGCGATCTGGGGATTGGGATTCGCCTCGAGCACATGCATTTTCCCGTCCTTGTCCAATCGAAGGTCGATCCGCGCATACCCGCTGAGCTCCAGCGCGCGATAGACGCGTTTGCACACATGCGTGATGCGCGCGTGCACCGCATCCGAGACGTCCTTCAGTTCAGCCGTCTGGATGCCGTATTTTTCCTGGTACTTGGTGCTCCATTTGACGCGCTCGGTGGCGATGCGGTGCACGTCGTCCGGCATCTTCGTAAACTGCATCTCCCAGACAGGAAAGACGCGCAGCCGCTGATTACCCATCACGCCGACGTACAGCTCCCGGCCGTCGATGAATTGTTCAACCAGCGCATCCGTGCCGACGCTCTCGTGAATGAAGGCGACCCGCTCGCGCAGCTTCTGCTCATCCTCCACGACCGAGGCTTGCGAGATGCCCAGCGACGATTCTTCCGTCAGGGATTTCACGATCATGGGAAACGTCAGCCGCTTCGGCAACCGCACCTTTTCGCCACGGCGAAAGACCGCAAATTCCGGCATGGGAATTCGATGGTACGCCAACAGCTTTTTGGAAAGGCCCTTATCCTTGGCCAACAGCAGGCCGCGCGGATTGCAGCCGGTGTAGGGGATGCGCAACAGCTCAAGATAGCTGACCACGTTCGGTTCAAAGATACTCACATTATGGAAGGCTTCGAGGAGATTGAAGACGATGTGCGGTTTCCAGACGTCGATGGCCGTCCGGATGATGCCGAGATCTTTTTCCACGCCCAGCGGCTCCGCCTCGTGGCCGATTTTGCGCAGCGTCGTCACGACGTCGAACTCGGTCTTCCATTCGGCCTCCTGCGGATCGACGCCGGCGATGTCCTGCGGCGGCACCAGATGTTTGTGCATCAGCACGAGGACTTTGAGCGGTTTCATAGCGCCACCCGGCGACCCCCGCTGTAGACGTAGTTCATCGCCTGCACCGTCAGGAAGACGGTAAATTCTTGCTTGGCCTGTTCTTCGGTGACGGCCAGACGCAGATTGAGCTGCCGGCAGCGGGCAATCACGTCCTCGAAGACCTGATCGACCGTGTATTGATAAATGCCCGTCCACCCGGCGACCAGGCGGCGAACCGGTTTCCGAATCTTCATCAAAAAGCGCGCCGCCGTCATGTGGCCGGCATACTCCGGCGCATCGGAGAAGAGCTGCCGAATGTCACGATCGTAGAAGTTCGGGCGATCCACGCCGTAATGCCGGCGTTTCTTTTTGTAGTGCCGGCGCAGCGTGGTCCGCAGCCGATGCAAAGGTTCGATTTCTTCGGTGGAGACGGACAGCGGATTCTTCCCGATCAACGTGTGCATGAGCCGGTCGACGTATTGCAGTTTGGTTAGCGCGGGCCAGCCGGTATACCGTTTCTCCCACATCGAGGTCGGTGTCAGCCACACGGCGAAGGTTTCCGCAAAGTCCTCATCGGGGTGGCTTTGCGCATACCAGGAGTCGAGATGCAGCACGTAGCTCCGGCTGTACGGCTTGGGAGAATAATCTTCAGGATACGGTTCGGAGGTTTTGCCGAACAGTTGCTGCCGGTGCCGGCGCCGCCGAATGCCGAAGGCGTTCTCGATGGCATGCCCGGCCTCATGCCGGAGAATGCGCATGCACCACTCCGGATCGCCGCCTTCGACCTCCAGCATCTGATTCAATTCCAGCTTGGCCAGGCGCGGGTGGGCCAGATAGAAGGGAATGGCAATGCCGGGCACGTCGTCCGGGCAGAACCACTCGTCCGACAACCAGAAATGGGGACGAAAGCCAAGGCCGCGGCTTTCG
>JBOHOS010000446.1:0-7391 GCA_050731295.1 Nitrospiraceae bacterium
CAAACGGCGCGCAGGCACAACGGCTCGGACCTGAGACAACAGATCGGCTCGAACGATTGGATTCCGACGCGACCCGCCTCCCGGAGAGTCCGAACAGCGATCCCCTTCATCGACATGAGAACCTCACGCCGGAGTCGTATGTGCCACCGCGCAGCCCCGACCTCGGCGAACCATACTTTCCCCTCTCCCCGTCCATCGGACCGGGATCGGGATTGCTGGGGCCGGAAGCAGGCCGTGGACCGGCTAGGCTGAGATCGGGGGATGAGCGGGACAGCAGAGGGTTATCGGGCAACCCAACAGAACGGTAGTTCCGGAAACGAGCAGCCTGCGGCGGAGAAGTCTCACCGGATTCATGCCTTGCTCCCTTGATTCTTTCCGTTACAACTGTGCCTCTATGGAGTTATTTTATAAGTTTATGTATTTTTCATAAGATGTTAAAAATTAAGTTGTTTCAGACATTCATCTGCATTCTCTTCCTCAGTATTCCTGACCGCATGCGTGAACTATCGAGTCGGTAACGACATTGATAATCCAACCGTTATGGCGGCCAAGACCGGCAAGGACTGCGCGCCGATGTTGTTTGGTTTAGGTTTTGAACCCTCTGCGAATCGGGCGATGAAAAACCGCGGCATCACGAAGGTCCGAGTCAAGTACGACACGAACACGTCGTTTCTCGGCATAGGCAGATACTGCCACTTTGTAGTGGGTGAGTGAGGTAGTAAACTCGGGGCACACCCTTTTGCACGGTCCGTATTGAACGTGTGGTTAGATCGCGTTCCGGCAATTCGGTGGGTGGTGGCAGGGCGGCTTCTGTAGGTGACCGATTCCTTCGATCCCGTGCTAAACGTAAAGTGAACACAAGCAACCAAGCGCTCTTCGAGCCGTCACAGCCAGGTTGGATGAATGGGCCAGCGACGAACGGACCCGACGGAAACCGCACGCCAAAGCAGCTATAGCCCTTCCCCCGTCAGACTCAGCCTTAGAAACCCTCGGACCTTCTGGACCCTCATTAAGAAAACCATCTCGAAATGGAACGACGATCCTGTCTTGAGGTTTGGAGCCGCGCTGGCCTATTACACCGCGTTCTCGGTCGTCCCGCTGGTTGTCGTGGTTCTTGAAATCGCCACGCTCATCGTTGGACATAATGCAGAAGTCCACCTGCTCAAGCAAATTGAAGAAATCATCGGAGAACAAAGCGCGGAAGCGCTCGGCCATCTGTTGGACAATTGGCAACGCGCGGGATCAACGGGGCTTGCGCTGGGCGTGGCGGTTGCGACTCTATTCTTTGCCGCCGCCGGCGCCTTTGATCAGCTTCAGGACGCTTTGAATGCCATCTGGGGGGTGGAACCTAAATCCCAGGATGGCGTGCTTGTTCGAGCCAGGCGCCGATTCCTATCGATCCTAGGACTCTTGGGAACTGCTTTCTTACTTCTCGTCTCGCTCGCCGCGAGCGCCGGATTGGCGGCATTTGGGCAGGTGTTCTCCGCAAGTGTGCCTGGTCCCGATTTCGTCGGTAAGACCATCAGCTCGCTGATGTCTTTCGCGGTGATCACGCTGCTCTTTGCCATGATCTTCAAACTCCTGCCCAAAGCCAAAGTAGCCTGGTCTGATGTGTGGACCGGCGCGTTCGTGACGGCCGTTCTTTTCACAATCGGCAAGCTACTTATCGTGCTGTATCTCGGAAGAAGCGACATCGTATCACTCTATGGCGCAGCAGGTTCTCTCGTGATGATCATGCTCTGGGCTTACTATTCCTCGCAGATCCTCCTCTTCGGCGCCGAGTTCACGGCCGTCTACGCCAGCGACTGCGGTTCCCACATTGTTCCCACTCAAGATGCCGTGGCCGTCGGTGAGCCGGCCAAGACAGACGAGCATCTGGAGCAATCCGAAGGAAATCCACGAGCATCCCGGTAGGTCAGTGGCGGGCGTCACCTCCGCTCATTCTCAAACTCTAGGGATCGGACCTAGATCGTTTGCCGGAGACAGCCGGGGTTGGCAAGACTGCGTTCAAACCTGAGTGACCCAAAGAAATTTCGAGCGATTCAGGAGAATGGTGAATCAAAGAAGCGTTCGTGAATAGTGTGGGTTAAGGATTGCTCGCAAGTCGTTTGCTTAGTACACTTCCGGCGAGAAAGCCCTGGCGCATACCACATCTATCGCACGTAATTTCTTGGTTGTGCTCCAAGAATGCACGCACGATTGGTGTGTAATCAAACACTCTCTCGACGAAATAAAGTCGAAACTCTCTTTCGCCAAGCGGGCGACCGAAGGCAATTGTGCAGCGTTGACAAAGTCCATAGTTCAGAGCGAACAGGGAAACTTTACGTCCGTCACGGTCGCTCATTTCAAAGTACTTCGTCAAAAAGAAGTTCAGCTCAAGGCTCGACAGAAGCGGTTCGAACGTGGCCGGAACATGAAAGTGACTGGTTGGCGGGCGGCCAGTAATTTTCTCAAAGACTCCAGACTTATGAGTTCTCAGTTCGCGTGCGCGAGCGACGATTTGTTCCAGTAGTTCCTTGAGTGAGTAGATCGAGCAGCGCTCTGCGAACGTTTCGTGAAGGAAGCGGCTGGCCGCGAAGTAAGACGCGACTTTCTCCTCATAGTACTTGAGAGCGGCGTCTTGAATAGCTCGGACGCCTATGGGCCTTCCGTGAATGAGCTGTTCTGGTAGGCGAAGTGAAGGACGTACCCAAGGATTCGTGGATTCGCCATGCTGGCGAAGAAGAGAATTTTCCAAATCTCTTCACTCCTTCCGTCGAAGAACACCTCGGCCTCACACCCTGCAAAGCGCTTCGACCTTTCCTCGACAAGTCGCTTTGTGAAAGTAGTCGCATGCTCCTCCATTGTCGTAACGTCGCTCGCGCACCTCGAAAGACGACTGTGCCTACTGCCCTCGGAAGCGAGATTCACGCCCAGCCTCGTTACGGGTAGCTGGACGGTGAGCAGGACGAGACGCCCGATGACGTTTCGGCTTTCCAACTGTGGTGGAAATGAGTTATCCTCTCCCTGGAATTCGTCATTGAGGGAGCCGAATGCAGAAACAGATCAAGACCCGACTCCGCCGTGGATTGTTCGTGGATCGCGATATCGAGCGGCTGCGCCAGCAGTTGGCTCAGTTCAAGCCGTTCCTCTCCCGGCGATCGAACGTTGGAACGCTGGCTGATTTCGATCAGGCGGCCGAGCAACTGCTTAGCGAGATATTCGGCGACGCATCGGACCTCGCCGAGGCGTATGAATACGCAAAGGTCGGTGAAGCGGCCAGCCTGATCAACTTGCCGGAGGAGGCTCAGGAAAACGGAACACAGGATGTCGACCGGGAAAGCTTGCAGCAGCGGAAGCGTGTGCTGGAAAGCGCCGTGTCGGAACTGGAATCGCTTCACGCGGGCGGGTCGAAGAGCTCGCGGAAATCAGCAGGAAGGCTAGTGCCCCGGGTCGCCGAGTACATGTCTTCGGATGTCCGGAGTATCGCTGCCGACGCCATGCTCAAGCAGGCCGGACGGCTGCTGCAGAAACTCAAAGTGGGGTCCCTGTTGGTGGATGACGATCGTCGCTACATCGGTATCATTACCGACACCGATTTGAGCCGGAAAGCGGTCGCTCGTGGCCTCGATCCCTCGGCGACGCCCGTCAAGACCTGTATGAGCAACCCGATTATTTCCATCGAGGACACCGAGCCGATCACTGAGGCGGTCAGGCTCATGAAAGAGAATGGAGTTCGCCACCTCGCCGTCACTGAGGATCGGACGATCATCGGCGTTTTATCACTCTCTGATGTGCTTCGGTATTATATGAACGCCAACTAGTAGGCGCCCGCCACGGAACGCCTTCAGTCCATCACGCCGCGCCCGTAGCTCAATGGATAGAGCACCAGACTACGGATCTGGGGGTTGGGGGTTCAAGTCCCTCCGGGCGCGCCATCTAATCGACGGCTTATGAATTCTCTGCTTTCTTTAGGTTGCTGCATGTAGACAGTGTGTAGACGGTCTAGGGACGATTGAATCCCACCATGCGGATACAGATCCAGGATAAATCGGTACGATTTTGTGTACGTTATTTCATGCCTGCCGAAAGGTCGCCATCGATCCGGTCGAATCCTTTCCCGGGAAGGGGCGGCGCAAGCCCCATGAGGAGGAGCTGGCCCGGCTGAAGCGGGAGCTGGTCCGTGTGACGCAGGAGCGGGATTTGTTAAAAAGTGTGGCGGCGTACTTCGCGAAAGCGCCCCAATGAGACGTCTGGCCATTCGGAATCATACGGAGCGGTTCCCCGTGGCCCTGATGTGTCGGGCCTTGGCGGTGTCACCGTCAAGCTATTACGCGCCTGGGTTGCTCGTCCAGAGAGTCGCCGGAGGGCGGCGACTCGGCGGCTGGTGGCCAAGATCCGGGGGATCCATGCGGAGTCCCGGAGGACCTATGGCAGCCCCCCCAGCGGCAGGACTGCTGCATCATTCGGACCGCGGGTCGCAGTATGCCGCTACCCTGTACCGCGAAGTCCTCGCCAGCCATGGCATCACGGTCAGCATCAAGCACTGGGCTGCTCCTACGCAATCGCCCTTGGCCGATAGAGCTTCAGACCATACACCTTGGCAATGGCGACGAAATCGCGGTCATTCTGATACAATTCCGCGTCCGCTTCGAGACAGACCGCCGCGATCAAACAGTCAACGGCACTGCGAACAGTGAACCCTCTCCGACGACATGTGCGGTACATCTCTGCAGCGCGATCGAACGTCCGCAGGTTTCCCATCATGAGGATCGGATACGCGCGCAATACATCCCGGGTCCGTTGATACGTGGCATCGTCTCGAATGCCTTGCAGCACTTCGCAATAGATGTGATCAGCGAGAGCTACCGGCGCGTCGCTGTCGATCAACTGAGCAAGGTGAATGTCAAAGACAGTCCCTCGGGCTTCAAGAAATTCGATCCATACCGAAGTATCAACGACGATCACCGGTCTTTCCACCGGGAGCGACGCATCTCACCGAGGTCCCCCTCCCACTTCACCTTGCCACGGAGCTCAAGGATTTCCCTGCGCTTGGCCTTCTTCAGCAGCTCATTGAGCGCTAAATGCACGAGCTCACGCTTGGACTTGCATTTGTAAATCTGAAGCCCCTGCTTCACCAATTGATCATCCAGGATGATGTTCGTTCTAGCCATCGCATTCACCTCATACAGGCAACGTACTGCAATCCGGTGTATAAATCAATGTCAATTGGTGTATCATCTGATTCGTACCTAGCCGCAACAGCTTCACGACGGTCAAACCGATTGGGAGAGGCGGCGAATCAGTCATCGGTCTTCAAGCGCCAGCACCGCTCCGCTTCTCCTGGACGCAGTGTGTAGTAGAGTAGGGCACTGGCGCTGACCTGGAGTCGCTCTCGAACGCGCACGACCAACGTGGTGAAGTCACCCTTCGCCGCGGTGCGTCTCCGGTACCGACGCGTGGATACCGCTACGGCGCTAATCTGGAAGGTGCTGCAGGTCGCAGAGCGGACCTTCCGACGCCTGAACGCACCGGGGTTGCTGCCGGCTGTCTATGCCGGCGTGCAGTATGTGGATGGAAGCCGCAAACATCGCGTCGCCCAGCAGGAGGTCGCCGCCTGATTCCATTTACACACCTATTGACAAGACCTCTGACTGTCCCGGTCTCAACACTTAGCCTTAGTGGATTATAGAATGATGGGGTAACCCTTCTCGCTTTGCCGCAGCCATGAGCTGTCGATCGAAGGCCAGAAAGTACAGTGGCATTGTGATGCGGTGCTGCAAGCTGAGCGCTGCCGCAAGATGCAAAGCATCGTAGCCGCGGAGAGACCGGCTTGCTGCCAACTGGCCGGCCTCTTTGACCAGCGCATCGGTGACTTCTACGGTAATATAGCGGCTCCAATCTTCTACGAACGCGTCAACAACACGACGGTATGCCGACAACGAAAGCCGACTCTCCCGGCGCGCGCGTGCAAAAGCAGCTCTGGCTTCGACGTATGCAAGCAGCGATGTGGCAACGGCGTCTGTCTCTCCGACCGCGGCCTTCACTGCTTGCGCCATCGGCTCGTCCACATACAGCTTGACCAGCGCGCTCGTATCGAGATAGAGCATCATCGGCGGTCTTTAACGACAAGCTCCGCAAGGGTACGGCCACGCATCGTAGGAGGACGGTCAACTCCCTTGGGCTTTCCGCCGCCCCATCGCACATGGCCCTCCCGCAATAGCGGTTCAAGGGTGTCTTGTATTTCCGGAGTGTGTGCTGGAACGATCCGGGCCACCGTTTTTCCCCGCTCGGTCACAGTCAGCTCCTCTCCAGCTTGAACTCGTTTGAGGTAGCGGCTCAATCGATTTTTTAGCTCCCGCACTCCAACCTGTGGCATGGTTCACCCCCAAACTATATGAGTCCACACCATACAGTTGTTGTGGCTACATGTCAAATGCGCGGCTCACGGAGTGATGGCTATTGGTGCGAGATGGGGAAGCCTCAAGAGTGAAGCTTGTGCCGCTTCCTTCGCAACGAACTCGCCGAGGCCAGCTACGTGCCGCTGGCGGTTACCACGGCCGGACTTAATCATGCCGGCTAAATTGATCCAAGAGGCCAGTGCGGAATATCGCCGGATTCGCCGGCTCGTCCCGTTGGGTGTCTTGCGCTCCGAAGCAGAGTACAAGAAGGCGGTGGCCGTTCTCGACGAAATCCTCGATGAAATCGGCCAGAACGAAGAGCATCCCTTGGCCGATCTGGCCGAGGCACTCGCCGTGTTCATTGAAGCCTATGAGGATGTCCATGCCAGCATCCCTGAAGTAACAGGACCGGAAACCTTGAAAACTCTCATGGACGAGCATGGTCTGAGTCAATCCGACTTACCTGAAATTGGAAGTCAGGGTGTCGTATCCGAAATCCTAGCCGGCAAGCGGGAGCTGAATGTTCGACAAATTAGCCGCCTCGCCAAACGGTTTGGGGTCTCACCCGCCGTGTTCATCCCGGCAGCCGCAACACGAAAGAGATGACAGACCATTTCATAAGCCTCCTCGTGCAGAGGAGACCTCTTTCCTAAAATCCATACCAGTCGTGCCTTCAATTCAATAAACAGGTCTATCAACGCTTGACAGCACGTACGAGATTGCGTACGTTAAGTCAGCCTATAAACAAGGGAAAGCCTATGACATATTTGAGCGCCAGTGAAGCAAGGTCAAAACTCTATCGCCTGATTGACGAAACGGCTACCTCTCACGAACCTGTCGTCATTTCAGGTAAACGGTCCAGTGCCGTGCTGGTCTCGGAGGAAGATTGGAGAGCCATCCAGGAAACAGTGCATCTACTCTCCATTCCCAGTATGAGAGAATCTATCCGCAAGGGACTCAAAACTTCCCTCAAGAAGTGTTCTAAGGATCCCTCCTGGTGAAGTGGAAGGT
>JBOHOS010000447.1:0-3988 GCA_050731295.1 Nitrospiraceae bacterium
CCCCGGGTGTTCGTGTGGACCGCCTCGGTGGGAAATATTTTGACCAAAGTCGCTCACTGTAAAGAAGCGTTAGACGCACCACACTAGATTCCTGGATCCGTCTATCAGCAGAGACAACTGTCCACAAAAATTGTGGATCTCTTGGGGATAACCTTGTGCATTGAGAAGAGGTCGATCCTTTATGAGCCGCTGATAGCAGACTGCTTAATTTTTGGGCTTATAATTGGCCGTTATTTCAACGGCTTATATAATCTTGTTGCCGTCGGTTCGGCTTCCCCTATATGGAGTGTCAGGGGTGGTGGGGAAGCGGATCTCGCTCTCAGAGACGGATGCGTTGTGATCAGGGGCGCACGACCTTCTGGACACTGGTTCGCTCGTGTTTTCCGACGTCCACCCATTTCTCAGCCAGGGGAAGAATGCATCGAAGACGGGACGAGACAGCGTCGAGTCGCTGAGGCAGTACGGAAACCTCTTGACGAGACACGATGCCGAGAAACGTTTGGAGACCATGAAAGAACAGCATGATGGCTTTGGCTTCGAGAGCACGGGCGGTCTCATGCAGCAGATGAATGTCTTGGAGCGCGCCGGCGGCCCTCGGACTTGAGCCCCACCCTTCCTGGTCCGATTTCAGTTCTAACAAAACCGCCTCAATAGCCGGTAATCGCCGCCGGATCTCCTCAAGGAACTGTTCGTCCCGAGCCTCCAGATCTTGAAGTATCTGCACGATGGTCGACGCATCGACATGAGATCCATTCTGATCAGTGCCAGACTCATTCTTCACTTTTTTGATCACGGTTTCGACAATATGCCGGGTTTGATCCGTCGCTTCGGAACGGGTTCGCTCCAAATTGCGAAGGTCATCTAGAAGCGAGCCGGGCGAACAGGGTATGACGGCGGGCTCATCTCTGTGTTGACTGGAAGGGAATGAGACCTCCGTCTCGTTCGCGGCATGCTCAGCCGGCAGATGCTCCGCATCGGAGAGCCGCTGAAGGACGGGGGCAAGACCTGGCACGGTACCGCTCTTGGTTTCCTCCAAATGTTTGATGGCTTGCGTAATCGCATCCAACCCTTCGTGGAGCGCCGCACGTTGTTCTCCAGGCGAACGAGGACCCAACTCTCGCATCCGTTGCAGCAACGGTACCAAGGCAAACGCCAACTTTTCGAGAGTGGGAAGTTCAACAGTGGCGGCTGACCCTCCCAAATTCGTAACCCCGCAGATGATAGTTTCGTACAGTTTCGCTTGGCGGTCTCCGGGGGGTTGGCGTTCGAGTTCCTCCAGCGCGGCTTTGCATTGAGCGATCCACTCCTGTGCCTCGAGGGTGAACAGGCCAAAGACTTCTTCCAGGAATTGGTCTTCATGTGGATAGATAGACATCCGAGGTTGCCGCCGTATTCCAATCCCGCTTCAGGAAGACACGTTTTCCGGATTCTCCTCCGCCTTCGAAGCGAGACTGGCGATTTGGGCCAGCAGCTTGGTCATATCTTCCAGCTTCATTGTGGCACGCGCAGCGGCGCGTTCGAGGTCGCCGCACCGCTGAACCATGTCGTTCGCGCGGCTTTGTTCATTCGCCAATGAGGCTTCCAGGGCTTTAACTTTCGTTTCCGCTTCACCAAACCGAATGACTTGATGGGCAAGATCCGACAGGCGTTGCTGTTGATCGGCGATCATGAGTTGCAGTTGCGGCACGCCATCTCCATTTTCCTTCGGAGTCGATGATTCTTGTTCCGCCCGCGACAGGCGTGTTTGGAGATCCTCGACCGATGATTCCAAGTCTTTGTTCCGCTTCTCCAGTTCGGCAAATTGGTTCAGTTGACTGGTCAAGTCAGAGATTCGCTGCGCCTGCTCGGCCAACGTCGATGACAGGCCCCTATCCCGGTTCTCCAGCTCGTCGTTTGCCTGCCCACGCTGCCTTTCATCAGCCCATCGTTGCTCATGGTCTGCCAGCGCGGCCTCTACTTCGTGCAAGCGGCGTTCAGTTTGCTTAGCCGCCCCCACCTGCTCAGTCATTCGGTCACCACGCGCCTTCTCATCAACCAATTGAGTTTCCAATTCCTTGATCCGATTAGCGGATTGGCGAAACCCCTGCAATTGCTCTTCGGTAATACGGAATGCCTTCTGGCTGCTGGGACCAACGGGCGCTGGTGACGCCGCCGACGCCGAAGCATGCTCCGGCTCGGCAACTTCCTCTAACATCGGAGGAGCCGAACCGGCGTCAGGTGGCTGGGCGGAGGTCCCATGCAGCTCTGCAGCTGGCTCGCCGTCAGCCGCTTGAAGAGGTGACGCTGAGGCTTTGTCGCCCCGTTTTGCAAGAAGCTCTAAGACACGGTCCTGTAGAGACGCGCCTTGGAACGGCTTTTTCAGAACGCCGTCTGCTCGACATGATTCAGCTTTGCGGGTCACATCTTCGTTGACGATGCCGGAAATCAATAGCACCGGCGTATCTGACAGATCCGCGTGAGACTTTACGTACTTGCAGACATCATACCCGCTCTTGTCCGGCATAATGACGTCGGTCACGATGAAATCGGGCCTTTCGTTTGCGAGCCACGCCAAGGCCTCTTCTCCGCTGGCCGCCAACGCCACCTCTAAGCCGGCCTCCGTCAGCAATCGCTCGGCGACCTTTCGAACCGTGATACTGTCATCAGCAACCAGAATCTTCGGCATATGCCCTCCTGGACATTAGGACTTGTGCGGTTTGTGCCCCGATGGGCGGAGCCTCATGAGGAGAAAGACCGAGATTTACCAACGAATAAATCGGCACCTCGTGCTCTCCAATTCGACACGTTCCTTCGACATCAGCCTCCGACCCGCGGGCAGAACGAATGCTTTCTGGGTCCAGGACATGCAGCGTAGGAATCACACCATCGATACAGAGGGCCATCGGGCCGTCATGGCGTTTTGCGATGAGGCATAAACGGTTCGATCCGTCTACCTCAACCTGCAGCCTGTCGGCCATATCATAGACCGGCATGATCTCATCACCACGGCGGATAATGGCATGGACAAAGGTCGTGCCGCTGGGAACGGCCGTGGTCGACGTCCATGGCCAAATACCCCCCACCTCCTCGGCTCTGGCTGCCAACTGTCGCCTTCCCACAGAAAAGAGAACGACTGAGATGTTTTTGGGGGGCTTAGAGTTGCGCCCAGGGGATGTCATCCGCATCCGTCGCTTCCTCCAATTCAAGAATATCCAACTGTCCAGGACCCGATGGTAAGGAATACGCCCCACTCGGTGACGAGGCCGTCCCGCCGTGCCTCTGCCGACCGCACTCTTCGACCGGCGAGACATTCAACCTAGTCTGATCCTCGCTCAGCAACCAATGAGGTTCGACGGCCAGCGCCACGGTTTCGCGGAATAGAAACATCCCGGAAAACCAGTGTCGCTCGGGACCGGTGAAGTGCGGTAACAAGGGCCTGATTTTCGAGGACTCGATATCCTCAAGGCCGACGATTGCGCCGACCATGAACGCGCGGCGGGCTTCTCCCATGCCGCACACGACGATTCGAGGATCCGCGGAAAAAGAAGAGGGTAAGCCGAATCGCGCCGCAAGGTCGGCCACCGGCGTCCGCACGTCCAGCAGCGTCAAGGCTTCGGAAATCCCCTGGTCGTCAGGTCTCACAATGCCGCGGATGATGCCGGCGGGAAGGGCCACATGCGTTTCCCCGCACATTACAAACAGAAAGGAGGTGATATGGGTGTCGATCACCGTCGGCGCCTTCTCTCTGTGGGTGCGGAGGCTCATGCCATGCTCTTCTCAAGGATCTCAGTCTGTCTCCACTGGCGTTTCTGCTATAAAACTTCCGGGCGGTTCAGCGTTTCGCTTGACTGACGGGGCCGGTCCATTGACCCACCTCAAGAATTAGTGCTCGCTCCTCTACCGGTTTCGCAATGTAGCCTGTCGCTCCGATGCTCAGCGCCATTTGACGATGTTTTTCACCAGCTCGAGTCGTCATCACCAGGATCGGGGTCGATTTTGTTTGCGGCCG
>JBOHOS010000448.1:0-2147 GCA_050731295.1 Nitrospiraceae bacterium
TGGAAGGATGGGTTCGGAACGACGATCCTCGAGGAATGCATCGCTGGTATGATTGGATCGACTGGATTGGAGGATACCCTTTTGAGGTGGCGAAGCCTGAAGAGATCTTCGACTTTTACCGGAAACGCGGATTTATTCTGAACAGGATGATCACTAAACGTGGCGGCGTAGGCTGCAACGAATACGTGTTTGTGAAAGAAGGACTTCTTTCTCACCAGAACAATGGCTGAATCACTCTGTGTAGGTTCGATAGCACGGGTCTCTGAGGTTACGTTATGGCGATAGTCCTAGTGGTTCTAGGGATTGTGTTAGCTCTCGTCGGAATCTATGCCGTAAGAATGTTTCGTGAAAAACATTTGGGCATCTGGGTATGGGAGTATACCGCACGGCAGTGGCGCCAGCAGAACGGGCCTCAGTCTGAGGAGGATGTCCATGTCTTGTTCTGTCACGTCGATCATTTTGAACCTCTGGCGGGTCCCACGAAAGCCGTGGAGCGGGAGCGAATGCGGGCGTGGGTTGAAGGCTACCCCAAATTAGTTCAGTCACATAAAGATTCGAACGGACGACCGCCGCAGCATACCTGGTTTTATCCGGGAGAACAGTACGACGAAGAATGCCTCAAAGGTTTGAGCGAGCTTGCAAAAGGCGGCTATGGAGAAATCGAAATCCATCTTCACCATGGCTATGATATTCCGGAGAGGTTGACCGCCAAAATCAAAACCACGCTCACCAATTTTTCCAAACACGGCGCCACGGTCACAGCCGAAGACCCTCCACGGTTCGCCTATGGGTTTATCCACGGAAATCTCGGACTCAGCAATTCAAGAGGAGCCCATTTTTGCGGGGTGAACAGTGAACTGTCTATTCTTCGGGAGACCGGCTGCTATGCGGACTTCAGCTTGCCCAATGCGCCTTGCGAGAGCCAAACAAAGAAAATCAATGCCATCTATTATGCGACCAATCGTCCTGAAAAGCCGAAATCTCATGATGATGGAGTTGATGTGGAGGTCGGCAAATCGCCCAGTGGCGACCTGATGATCATTCAAGGCCCTTTGGCACTTGATTGGTCCAACAGGAAGTTTGGGGTTTTCCCAAGGATAGAAAACGGCGAGCTCAGCAGTCCCCCAAGCCGTGCGCGAATTCGTTTGTGGGTCTCTCAGCACATTCACGTGAAAGGCCGGCCCAACTGGATTATTGTAAAAGTATCATGCCATGGCGCTGAAGATAACAAGCGAGATCTGGTGCTGGGGCAATCAGCGGATCAGATGTTCGCCCATTTAGAAGCGGAGTATAGAGATCGTCCCGGGTATGCTCTCCATTACGTAACGGCACGCGAACTGTATAACATCATCAAGGCTGCAGAAGCCGGCGAAAAAGGCGACCCAGGACAGTTCCGGGATTATCGTATTCCTCCCTATCTGACCCACGCCTCGCTGAATCATCCAGGAAGAAAAAGGTCTTAACCGAATGCGGATGATCGATTCTTCAATCCGTCCATCGGCTCTGGGGGTGCCAACCACGAACACCCAGCATGAAGACTACCCTGTCGCGTTCTGGAGTCTAGTGCTCTTTACATTTGTCGTATTTGTCGCTCCTCAAAACGTGGTGTCTGCCCTTCGTCCCCTGTATCTTGGCAAAACATCCGCCATCCTGGCCATTCTGGCATACGTCGGTCAACGGATCTCCAAGAACGCGTCCATCCTGCCGATTGGTCCGGAGTTCAAGCTTCTAGGGTTTTTTGTCTTTTTCGCTGTTCTCTCAATTCCCTTTTCATTCTGGCCGGGCGGGAGTTTCCAAATTTTGGCAGACTCTTTTATCAAGTCGGTTGCAGTATGCGTTCTGACGGCTCAGATCGTGACATCGCGTGAACGGTTCAAGCAGATGCTGTCGTGCGTGGTTCTGTTCGGTTTTGCCATCACCGTTATGGCGCTCTCGGGGTATAGAAGCGGAGGGGCTCTCGTTGAAGGGTATCGTATGTCGGGAGGCCCATCAGGGATGAGTGGAAATCCAAACGACTTCGCGTTAACCATCAATATCATGATGCCGTTTGCGGTCGCATTCTTTATGATGACTCAAAGCGGCTTCAAAAAAGCCATGATCGGTACGTTTCTTGTGGTCGGCGTGCTGGGCATTCTCATGACTTATTC
>JBOHOS010000449.1:0-1985 GCA_050731295.1 Nitrospiraceae bacterium
CCGATGACGCCCACCGCTGTGTTGATGACCAGCGTCCTGGGCGCCTTGCAGAATGCCACGGTGGCGAACGTAGGATTGTCCGGCTATGGTCCACGACAGGAGCTGGTGGCCTTGAAACGCTATGCTCTTTCGCTTCAACCGAAAACCGTCGTATGGGTATTTTATGAAGGCAACGACCTTGAGGACGTGCAGATCTATGACGCCGCCATCCCGAATGCAGGGGAGTTCGTTCAGACTCATTGGGAGCGTTCATTCACACGAAACGCGCTGTGGGCGATTCTTCGTGTCGCGGAACACCGAGAGTGCACGCCGAAGACTGAGTTGGCGCAGCATTATGGAACGGCGCTGGATGCAAAAGGCAAACCGCAGCAGATCTATTTCATGGAATCCGGCCTGCCGCTTTCTTCAAACGAGCTCGACGCTTTAAACAAGACGGGCACTGTTCTCGAGGAGGCATACCGGCTCTGTCGAGAGCGCGGAATCCGGTTCGTGGTCGTCTTCGCTCCGAAGGAATATCGGGTGTATGAAGGCCTCTCCAATTTTGTCGATGCGTCAGAAGAGGTGAAGCGTTGGACGGTGAATGATCTTCCGGAGCGGCTTCGGGCGATCGTGGGCAATATCTCGGCAGACATCGACTATGTGGATCTGACACCGATCTTCAAGGCCAATGCGGAGCACGGGATGCCGGTGTTTCTGCCGGATGACATGCATTGGGCGCCCCAAGGGCATCGGATGGCCGCTGAAGCTCTGCATCGTCTTCTCTCTTCTCCGCATGTGCCTCATGACCAGACTGCCCATTCGCCGTAGCCCCGCGGCTCGCGCCCGCGCCGACCGTTCGAAACGTAATGGAATAGCGAAGTGCCGCTGTAGTCGGGATGCTATGCTGCCATTGGAATCGCGCAGGCCCGCTCAGTACATACGCTGAACGCGGTTCCAGCGTCAGCCCGAAGGTTTCACGCGTTGAGCCGCTCCCTCGTTGAAACCGGAATCGGCACGCTCCCAGCAGGGAGAGACCGACGATGTGCGGTCCAAACATCGGCGCGTCTCGATGCCACCCAATGCCCGCGCCCGGCGGATATTCGGTGACCAAGGCTTCAACAAACTCACCAGGTTCCTCATTCACCAGTTCCGCTGCACGGCGTCGCACTGAAAGCAGGAAATCCGGTATCGGGGGGCCCGGGGTGATCCGCCAGGTCTCGTATCCGTACACCCAGCCGAAATGCGCGACGCGCCGTTTGGCGATCACGCCGTGCATTCGGACCTCCGAGAACGCGAGCGCCCGGATCTCTGCTATGACATCTCGTTCTTCAGCCGCCGAGAGGACATCGGGCACATACCGAAATCCTTCGGAAGCCAGGTTGCAAGAGTGGTGTGTCATGCCTACATTATATGATTAGACAGGGCATGCGCGAAGTGTAGGAAAATGTCCGTCAACGTCTCTTCTTCTTGTCTGGTAGAGTGCATCATGGGGCTGAAAGCGTATCGCCAAAAGCGAGACTTTCACCGCACTCCCGAGCCGACCGGGGCGCGACCGTCTTCGACAAATGACACGCGGCTGTATGTGATTCAGAAACATGCCGCGAGTCGCTTGCATTACGATCTGCGGCTGGAAGATAACGGGGTGCTAAAAAGCTGGGCCGTGCCCAAAGGCCCCAGCCTCGATCCAAAGGAAAAGCGCCTGGCTGTCCAGGTCGAAGACCACCCGGTGGAGTATGGAAATTTCGAAGGGACAATCCCGGAGGGCGAGTACGGCGGGGGCACGGTCCTGCTCTGGGATCGCGGGCGCTGGGTGCCTGAAGGCGATCCCGAGATCGGGCTCCGCCAGGGCAAACTCAAGTTCAAGTTAGAAGGGGAGAAGCTCCAAGGAGGCTGGACCCTCGTGCGGTTGCGAAGTCGGGAGAATCGGGATGAAAAACCCAACTGGCTGCTCATCAAGGAGCAAGATGAGACCGCTACGCCGCAATCCAAGCGCGACATTCTGCAAG
>JBOHOS010000450.1:0-4841 GCA_050731295.1 Nitrospiraceae bacterium
GACCTGGACCCGAAGCCCCTGTTCTCGCAGGTTGGGGTCGGCTGGGGTTTCTTGGCGCATCGAATGTCCGGTCACGGGGCTTCTGTTGGATTCATCTGTGCGACGAGAGCATTCCGTGAATCGAGTCCACCTCTAATTATAGATTCACATTTCAGAGTCGCAACTCGGCGGGAAAGACCGAGCTGTCCCGGGATGGCGGCATTGAGATTCCGAAAGCTAAAGGAAGGACCCAGGCTGGTTTCTCCTCTGTTCCCGAGTGTGATAGAAATACAGGCGTCCCTCTATCCATGTTGTTGATTCAGGGAGCAAGGAGTCCTGACGATGAACCCATCTGAATCCACCACCCGCTCTGACTTCATTCGCGACATCGTCGCCGAAGATCTCAAGACGGGGAAGCATGAGCGCGTGGTGACGCGATTTCCGCCGGAACCCAACGGCTATTTGCATATCGGCCACGCCAAGTCGATCTGTTTGAATTTTGGCATCGCCCGAGAGCACGCCGGCGGGATGTGTCACTTGCGGTTCGACGATACGAACCCGGCGAAGGAAGACCCGGAATACGTCGAGGCAATTCAAACGGATGTGCGATGGTTGGGATTTGACTGGCGCGACCGCATGTTCTTTGCTTCCGACTACTTCGAGCAGCTCTATGGCTACGGGGTCCAGCTCATTCGGAAGGGCAAGGCCTACGTAGACAGCTTGAATGCCGATGAGATTCGGGCGTACCGGGGAACGCTGACGGAGCCCGGAAGGGACAGTCCGTATCGGACACGGTCGATCGACGAGAATCTGGATCTTTTTGCGCGCATGCGGGCGGGAGAATTTTCCGATGGCGCCTACGTCCTTCGCGCCAAAATCGACATGACCTCACCGAATATCAATCTGCGCGATCCGACCCTCTATCGGATTCGGCACGTCGACCATTACCGGATAGGAGCGCAGTGGTGCATCTATCCGACCTATGACTATGCGCATCCCTTGTCCGATGCCATCGAAGGCATTACCCATTCGATCTGTACGCTGGAATTCGAGGATCACCGGCCTCTGTACGAGTGGGTCGTGGAGAACGCGGATGCTCCGTCCCGTCCCCGGCAAATCGAATTCGCTCGTCTCAATCTGACCCATACCGTCATGAGTAAACGAAAGCTCTTGGAGTTGGTTGAAGGCCGTCACGTCGACGGATGGGATGATCCCCGGCTGCCGACGCTGAAGGGGCTGCGCCGACGCGGGTACACACCAGAGGCAATCCGGGCTTTTTGTGAGCACATCGGCGTGGCGAAGCGGGATGCGGTCGTGGAGATGGCGCTGCTCGAGCACTTCATCCGTGAAGATTTGAACCGCCGCGCCGCGCGCGTCATGGGGGTGCTGCGGCCGCTACGAATCGTGATCGACAACTATCCTAAAAACCAAATCGAGGACTTAGAGGCCGTGAACAATCCCGAAGACCCGAGCATGGGAACCCGGAAGGTGCCCTTCTCCAGAGTGGTCTACATTGAGCAGGACGACTTTCGCGAGGATCCTCCCAAGAAATTCTTCCGGCTGTCTCCAGGACACGAAGTGCGACTCCGCTACGCCTATATCGTGAAATGCATCGGCGTGGTGAAAGATGACAAGACCGGCAAAGTGGCGGAGGTGCATTGTACGTACGACCCGGAGACGCGCAGCGGATCGCCGCAGGGTGCGCGCAAGGTCAAAGGCACCTTGCATTGGGTCTCGGCGGCACACGCGCTGGATGCCGAAGTCCGATTGTACGAGCCGCTCTTTGCGAAGGAGAGTCCAGGTGAAGAAGGCCGGGACTGGACATGCGATCTCAATCCCCACTCATTGGAACGGTTGACCTCGTGCAAGGTGGAGCCGAGCCTGGCGGATGCGCAGCCTGGAAGCCGATACCAGTTCGAGCGGCAGGGATATTTCTGCGTGGATTCGGATTCGTCCGCGGACAAGCTGATCTTCAATCGAACGGTCGCCTTGCGGGATTCGTGGGCGAAGATCGAGAAGGCCCAGCATGAAGGTTAACTAGTTCAGCAGAGATAGTTTTGCAGGAAAGGAGCTTGTTCAGGGTCGGTGCGAGATCCAAGATCACAGAGAGTGCGGCACAATGGGTTAAGGCCATGGCCACACACGCGCGCCGCAGATTCTTGTCTGTCGATCTTTCTCCGGATCGTATTGCGGGTAGAACTGATTCAATTCATTCTCACATAATTTGTTCTTGAACGCCTCGTGATCGATCTTGCATAAGACCTGCCCTAAGAAACGCGGGGCGGAAAAGTCGCTGTGCTCTTCAATCCGATTCTTTTGATTCAGATCGCGCACGGTTTCAAATACGCGAATCTGGCCGGCCGCATTGTGATTCCAGTTAATCGTCCGTTCCCTGAAGACCTCTCTCTGTGGGGTGAACGGAAGAGGCTCCGGCTGATAATAGTTATTGACGTTTCTGATGCTGCCGAGCGTCTTGTCCCCCACGGCGCCGACGGGTTCTAAGAACGTATCAATCCAGGCCAGGAGACTTCCGCGCGGTAAGAGGATGGCGAGTGGTTGGGGGATCTCACGAGCCTCGTCTCGCCGATTCAAGGTAAACAACCAAAACTTGGTCTCCCGATGGCTTACGAGAAAGGGGAAGACCATCTCGTCGAGTTCTTCAATGCTGGCTGCAGGAGCCAAATAAATAATGTGTTGAATTGGAATGAGCCCGCCTTGCTGTTCAAGAACCGCTAAGAGACGATTCAAAATCAGGCTTCCCATGCTGTGACCGACGAGTGTGATTTCAACTGCAATCTGATGATCGACGGTGAGTTGGAGGATCGGCTGGCGAATCGTTTTGATCAGCGTGCGCACGGCGCCTTCCATTGACCGGTGATCATTTTTCTCCAAGCGACTGGCGATGGACAGTTCCGCACGGCGTTTCATAATATGCCAGCCCGGCCGTCCGAATCCCTCCAGCAATGGGGTGGTGGCGGCATTAATCAGAAAGAGCGGCGAATGAGCGATCACATCGGCCACGGCGCACGCCTTCGAATCGCCCTGCTCAATGGCTCCCTTGAATCCCTCTTTGATGTTGCGACCGGTATGTCCCATGGACACAGGGAGACTGGCCACGCTTCCGGCAAGGCGGCCGATCAGGAGGAACGGCCATGTCAACGCGGTATACCAATCGGCTTCTCGCTCGCCCGCTCGGATAAAAAACAAGTCGTCTTTGATTGAATCCGGCAAATCAGAATTCCAATTGATAAAGATGGGATAATACGTTGAATGGGCGGCATGAAGAATGGCTGGCTTCATCTCCCCGGGGTCCCGCTCAACCAACCCTCTTATCCGTTTAAAATCGGCTTTGTATCCGTTCATACCCCCATGGACAAAGACCAGCACCCGCATCGGAGGGCAGTCAGTCAAAATCTGGCATTTCGACTGCTCATTCTCCTCGTGTAGCTGTTTGGCCCTCGTCTTGAGCCCTGCGAGAATCGTATCAGTAAGATCTTGCTGTAACCCTTCAGTACTTAGAGCGTTTCCTTTACGATCCAGCGCGAAGCCATCTCGATCTACCAAAATATAATGCTGCGGCAGTGTCTGCTTCTCCTCCTCTGTCAAGGAGGGAATTCGCACGCATCCGATGAAGGAGAGGAGGATCAGCATGGCCATCGGTCTTCTGATTTGCATCAGCATGCTTCCAACCTCCTCGTTCGGAAGTTGCCCGTGGTATGTCGTCGCCTCACGAGCCCGTACAAGCGAACGCCGGCACACTTCTATCCAGGCTGGCTACCTAGCAGAAATGGATGCACGATTCAATGGTCGAGCGGTGACCGTGAACGGCATCCAGCCATATCGCTTGACTTCGTTGATCGAGGCGCTTTTACTGACGGCCAGGCCGGCTCAGTTCGCATCGCACCATCCGCTAGGAGGTTCAGTATGCTGAAGGAATTTAAAGAGTTCGCCATGCGGGGCAACGTCCTCGACATGGCGGTGGGAATCATCATCGGCGCGGCTTTCGGGAAAATCATTTCGTCCCTGGTGAGCGACATTCTGATGCCGCCCATCGGTCTGCTGATGGGCAAAGTCAATTTCTCCAGCTTGTTCCTCAGCCTTTCGGGGCAACCCTATCCCTCGCTTGAGGCCGCGAAAGCGGCGGGGGCGCCAACGATCAACTACGGGGTCTTCATTCAAACCGTGCTGGACTTTGTGATCGTGGCATTTGTGATTTTTCTCTTGATTCGTCAAATCAATGCCATGACCAAGAAGCCGGAGGCGCCGGCGGCCGCGCCGGCGACCAAGAATTGTCCGTATTGCCTATCGACTATCCCTATCAAGGCGATCAAGTGTGCGCACTGCACGTCGGACGTCAAGGCTGCCTAGTCTCGGGGCCAGGGCGGCAGTGCCATGTCCAATACGGTCCGCTGGATTCGGGCGAGCTGCTGAGCGTCGCGAGTCTCGATCAGAGAGAACGTGATCGTGTCGCCCGGCATCAGTTGCGCGGCGAGCGGAAGATCTACCGTGATCACGATTCCGATCTTCGGATAGCCGCCGGTCGTCTGGCGATCCGCCATGAGAAGAATCGGCTGCCGGTCGGCCGGCACCTGCAGCGCGCCCGGTGGGGTCGCATCCGACACGATATCCGGTGTTCCGACATGTGTGAGGGATGGGCCTTGGAGGCGATAGCCCATTCGATCCGCCTGCGGAGAAACGACATACGGCGCGCGGCCTAGCGTGTCGAGCGCTTCGTCGCGGAAGTAGTCGGCTTGTGGACCAAGAACCACCCGCAATGTCGGGGAGGAGCTGTACGATGGGCGAGCGTTGACTGGAACCGTATGCCCAATCAGCATGGAGTCAGTCTGCAATCGGGAGCCTCC
>JBOHOS010000451.1:0-1911 GCA_050731295.1 Nitrospiraceae bacterium
ACCTGGGTCCGCTCATCGAACAGTTGCTCCAAGTCTTGGAGTCGCGGGAGGAGTCCCGGGCTGCTTCCTTTGAAATTCTCTTTGTCGATGACGGGAGTACCGATGGAAGTAGCTCGCTCCTTGATCAACTCGCGGAACAATACGCGACCGTCGCCGTGATCCATTTCGACAAAAATTACGGCAAGACGGCGGCATTGGATGCGGCATTTAAACGAGTCCGAGGCGAATTGGTCATTATCATGGACGGGGATCTGCAAACGATTCCTGAGGATATCTCGACGCTCGTTCCGTATACCGTCCAGTACGACCTTGTCTGCGGGCGGCGGATGGTTCGACAGGACCATCTCATCCGGAAGATCTCGTCACGAATCGGCAATGCTGTCCGCAATGCGGTCACCGGCGACGGGATGCACGACACCGGGTGTGGGTTCATGGTGTTTCGGCGGCGTGTCATTGAAAAAATTCCCCTCTTCGAGGGGATGCACCGCTTTTTCCCGGCCCTTGCCTTGATGCATGGGTTCACCGTGACCGAAGTGCCGGTCCGCCACTACCCGCGCGTGCACGGGATCTCAAAATACGGCGTGGGCAACCGCCTGTTTAAGGGCCTCTACGATTTAATGGCCGTTCGCTGGATGCAGAGCCGGTGCTTGCGGTATCAGCTTCGTCAAGATTCAGCTTCCTCCAAAGCCGCTCCCTCCACACGCGACTCGTCTTCAACGATCGCATGAACGGCTCCATCAAACTCAGTCATCTTCTTCTCGTCATCGCGTTGGCCTGCGTGTTTCTTATGTGGGGCCTCGGGTCGATTGGTCTCACGGATCGTGACGAGGGGAGAAATGCCGAGGCGGGACGCGAGATGTTCGAGACGGGAGATGCGATCACCCCCACGTTTAACTACGAGCCCCGGTTCATCAAACCGGCCATGTTGTACTGGCTGATGAGCGTGTCCTACTCGGTGTTCGGGGAGAATGAGTTCGCCGCCCGCTTTCCCTCAGCCCTGTTCGGCGTCGGGCTGATTGCGCTCATGTACCTGTTCCTGACTCATGAGCGAGGACCGATCGTCGGATTGTTCGGCGCCGTGATGCTCCTGCTGAATGTCGGCATGGTCACCAGCGCCCGCCAAGCATTGACCGATATGATCCTGATCTTCTTCACCACTCTGGCCGCCTTTTCGTTTTGGGTGGGGTTCCACGGGACCGGACCGAAGCGGCGGTGGCTCTGGGTGTCGTACATCGCCATGGCCTGCGGGACGCTCACCAAAGGACCGGTCGGAGTGCTGATCCCGCTTCTCGCCATCGTTCCCTATCTCACGATCACGAAGCAGTGGCGGCGATTTTGGCAACACGGGGTCCCCTTGCGCGGGCTCGCGCTCTTTCTCGCACTGGCGCTTCCCTGGTACGCGATCATGCTCATGCTGCATGGATCGAGCTACGCTTCGGATGCGCAAACCCACACCCTCTCCCGTTTCCTCAACCCATTCTACGGTTGGGGAGGAACGGTATTGTTCTATGTGCCCGTCGTGTTGTGGGGATTCTTTCCATGGAGCGCCTTCCTGCCGGTCGCACTTTATGAGCAGTACAAAGCCTGGAAGGGTCGGGACGTACGCGTCGCCACTCTTCGGGATGGACACGCGGAGCGCCACGATCAGGATCTGGAACTCTTTGCCGCGCTCTGGTTCTTGGCGGTCTTTATCCTGTTCAGCTTTGGCGCGACCCGCCTTCCGCACTACATCGGTCCCCTGTACCCCGCCGCGGCCATTCTCGCGGCGAGCTATTGGACTCGGGCCAGTCAGGGTCCTGCGCCCGCCGGCCTGCGGGTCGCGCTCTATACGATGATCGTGCTGGGGACGGTTCTCGCGGTGGCGCTGGCGGCGCTGCCGTCGGTGTTCTATGCCTATGCCGAGAAACTCGC
>JBOHOS010000452.1:0-11608 GCA_050731295.1 Nitrospiraceae bacterium
GTCCGATAAGGCGCACCTGCCAACAGTAAGGGTCAAGAGCAATTAGATCTCAGCGCATGAGGCCGACGCCGGAGTTGACCGCCCTTCGCCAGCCGAAGCCACCTTATGTTCCCATCTCCCACGATGCCAAGTATTTCACCTGCTCCTTCGTCAGCTTGTCGATGTTCATCCCCATGCCGGCGAGTTTGAGGCGGGCGATCTCTTTGTCGATCTCGGCCGGAACTGGGTAGACCTTCTTTTCCAGCTTCTTGTAGTTCTTCGCGAGGAATTCCGCGCCCAGCGCCTGGTTGGCGAAGCTCATGTCCATCACGCTTGAAGGATGGCCTTCGGCGGTGGCGAGGTTGACGAGACGCCCTTCGCCGAGCAGGCTGACGCGTCGTCCATTGCGCAACGTAAATTCTTCCACGCCGGTCCGGACGATGCGGCGCTTCCGGCTGAGTTTCTCGAGGGCGGGGATATCGAGCTCCACGTTGAAATGGCCGGAGTTGCAGACGATGGCGCCGTCTTTCATCTGGGCAAAATGCTCGCCGCGAACCACTTTGAGGTTGCCGGTCACCGTGACAAAGAAATCACCGATCGGGGCAGCCTCTTCCATCGGCATGACTCGGAAGCCGTCCATCACCGCTTCCAGGCCTTTGACCGGATCGATTTCCGTCACGATCACGTCGGCGCCCATGCCTTTTGCGCGCATGGCGATGCCGCGGCCGCACCAGCCGTATCCGGCGACCACCACCTTCGATCCGCACACCAGCCGGTTGGTGGCGCGGATGATGCCGTCCATCGTGCTTTGGCCCGTGCCGTAGCGATTATCGAAGAGATGCTTCGTGTCGGCATCGTTCACGGAGATGACCGGAAACTTCAACACTCGCCGTTCGGCCATGCTCCGCAGCCTAATCACGCCCGTCGTGGTTTCTTCAGTCCCGCCGATCACGTGCTTGAGCAGGTCCTTTCGCTTCGAGTGGAGCGTGGAAACGACATCCGCCCCGTCATCCATCGTGATATGCGGCTGATGCTCGATGGCGGATTGGATGTGGCGATAGTAGGTCTTGTTGTCCTCCCCTTTGATCGCGAACACCGCGATCCCGTCATGCTGAACGAGGGACGCGGCCACGTCGTCCTGCGTGCTGAGCGGGTTCGAGGCGCAGAGGCGGACTTCGGCGCCGCCGGCCTGCAGGGTCTTCATGAGGTTGGCGGTCTCCGTCGTGACGTGCAGGCACGCCGTCACCCGCATGTTTTTCAACGGCTGCTCCCGCTTGAAACGTTTCTTGATCAATCGTAGGACCGGCATGCTGACTTCGGCCCACTCGATCTTCAATTTCCCCTGGCCGGCCAGCTTGATATCTTTCACGTCGTAATCCACAACAACCTCCTCAATACTCAAGAAAAGGGGGACGGATTCGTGAACCCGTCCCCCCTTGGGTTGACCGCTCGCGCTGTGCTTACTTGCCCGCGTCTTTTCGTAAACCTTTCGCCTTGTCCGTGCGCTCCCACGTGAACTCCGGTTCGCTTCGACCGAAGTGTCCATAGGCGGCGGTCTTCTTGTAGATCGGTCGCCGAAGCTTCAAGTGCTCGATGATCCCGCGCGGCGTCATCGGGAAATGCTTGCGCACCAGCTTGTCCAACAGATCGAGCGAAACTTTTTCAGTATCTTTCGTATGGATCAAAATGGACACCGGCTCCGGCACGCCGATCGCGTAAGCAAGCTGGATCTCGCATTTTTCAGCGAGCCCGGCCGCGACAATGTTCTTGGCGATGTATCGGGCCATGTACGAGGCCGACCGGTCCACCTTGCTGGGGTCCTTCCCGGAGAAGGCGCCGCCGCCATGACTTCCCACGCCGCCGTAGGTGTCCACGATGATCTTTCGTCCGGTCAATCCCGTGTCGCCCATCGGGCCGCCCGTCACAAATCGACCCGTGGGATTGATGTAATACTTGACGCTGATCGGATCATAAATTCCCTTGGGCATGACCGGCTTGATGACCTGCTCAATCACGTCGCGCTCGATCTTTTTGCTGGTCACGTCGGGGCTATGTTGGGCGGAGACGACGATGGTATCGATCCGGACCGGTTTACCATTCCGGTACTCCACGGTGACTTGGGATTTCCCGTCGGGGCGAACCCACGGGAGGATCTTCTTTTTCCGAACTTCTGCCAGTCGTTTGGTCAGTCGATGGGCCAACACAATCGGCATCGGCATCAATTCCGCCGTCTCATTGGAGGCATAGCCGAACATCAGGCCCTGGTCGCCGGCTCCGCCGGTATCCACGCCCATGGCGATGTCCCCGGACTGCTGGTGAATGGACGTCAACACCGAGCAGGTGTGGTAATCGAAGCCCCAGGTGGCGTCCGTGTAGCCGACCTCTTGAATGGTGTCGCGGATGATATCGGGAATTTCGACATAAGCTCTGGTTGATATCTCACCGGCGACGAAGGCGATGCCGGTCGTCAAGATCGTTTCACACGCCACGCGGCACTGCTTATCTTGTGCGATAATGGCGTCGAGAATGCCGTCGGAAATCTGATCGGCGATTTTATCCGGATGTCCTTCCGTCACTGACTCGGACGTAAACAAGTAGTTGTTCCTCATGTCTCCCTCTCAAACGTACTGGCAAAAGTGTGCCGTGGTGGGAATCGGTCAGGTCTGTTGATCCGGTATGACGGGATAGGAGCCCTTCCGGACTGCTCCTGAATAAACCAGAAGCCACTGAATTGTCAATCGGAATCACCATCATCCGGAAGGATAACGGCAGTATGCGATTGCTTGACACCCCTTGGAGCCGGCTTGTAAGATGACTCGTCTTTTCGTGCGTGTTTGGTCGTATTCTGGAGGTCTTCGGGAGGTACATCCGCATCGCCGCCGTCCTGCCATTCTACGCCGTGTCTATTCAGCGACTTCCGTGGCTTAACAGCGAATTACCTTGAGGCCAGATGATGATGATTAAGAGACGATCCACGGTATGAACGGAAAGCCTGAGGTCGTAGTCGACAAAGAGGCGGCCCAGCGGTCACCGGGTCTCGGCTGGGATGAGATCCGCACAGAACTGGTGACGTTTTTTGCCTCCATCAAGCTGGCGATGTTCCTCTTCATCGTGCTGGCGATGACCGCCACGATCGGGACCGTGATCCAGCAAAATGAGCGCCCGGAGGTCTACATTAAGGAGTATGGCGAAGCCGCCTACCAATGGTTTCTTCGTCTGGGATTTACCGACGTCTATCATACCTGGTGGTTCACCAGCCTGCTGGCTCTCCTCTGCATCAATTCGCTGACGTGTTTTCATAAACGCTTTCCGGCTGTGTGGCGTTCGATGCAGCAGGACAAGGTTAATGTGTCGCTTCCGTTCATCAAGAACATGAAGCACAGCGTAGAACTCCCGGTCGCGGCGAGCAAGGAACGCGCCGCTGAAGGTTTGGTGCAGATCCTGTTGGGAAAAGGGTATCGCGTCCTCGCCAAAAATGACGTCCAAGAGGCGACGGTCTATGCCACCAAGGGCATCATGGGACGAGTCGGGGCTCACATGGCGCACCTGAGCGCGACGGTGATCGTCCTGGGAGGACTAATCGGAAGTTATTGGGGATTTCAGGAGTTCGGCGTGTGCCTGGAGGGGCAGACGTATCACATTCCCAAAGGGAACTTCGACCTGCACGTGGATAAATTCTGGATCGATTACCACGAGAACGGCGCCGTCAAATCGTATAATAGTACATTGACCGTTAGTGAGCAGGGGCAGCAGGTCGTCACCAAAACGATCACGGTCAACGATCCGCTCGTGCACAAAGGCATCTGGTTTTACCAATCCAGTTATGGCGACGCATGGGATCGGGTAGAAGTGGCGCGCATCAATATCAAGGACAAGGAAACCGACAAGCTCGTCGGGACCGTCGATCTGGAGTGGCAAAAAGAAACCAACGTGGACACGCTCGGTCTCAAGCTCGCGATGACCGACTTTGTCGCCGACTTCGGGTTTAACTCTACCGAGAAAAAGGTCTACTCAAAGACGATCGAGCACGCCAATCCGGCCATCCGGCTGGCGGTCACGGAGGGGAAGACGGTTCAGGCGGCCCCCTGGATCTTCTATCACTACCCGGACTTGTTCGACATTCAGGGATCTCGGTATAACTTTGAGCTGGTCGGATACCAGCCGAAAAAATTCACCGGTCTTCAGATTACCAAGGACCCGGGGGTTCTGATCGTCTGGATCGGTTCCACGATGATCGTGGTGGGGATTACACTATCCTCGTTTATTTATCATCGCCGGCTCTGGGCGAAGATCATTCCGACTGAGGCCGGGGCGACGGTTCACATGGGCGGCAATACGCACAAAAGTCAGATTGATTTTCAAAAAGAATTTCGCAAGCTGTCGGAACATATTTCTAAGCTCAATTCGTGAGGGAGAGAATAAGGAGCATAACGTGAGCTTTCAGCGATCCGCTCTCAGCGATCGGCTTCCACGCTGACTGCTGAATGTCGGCGGCTGATGGCTCCTCTGCGGAGGATGAAATGGCGAAATCCCTGTTCCTCTTCGATATGACCTTCTGGCTCTATTTGGCGGCTCTCGGCTTGTACATTACCTATATGATGGCCAAGCGGCCCGCGATGCAGCTTGCTGTGGCCGGTCATCCCACAGAAGGCTATGGAGAGAGCGAGAGCGGCTGGGCGGCCCAAATCGGGCAGGTCGCGACGATCGTGACCGTGTTCGGCTGGATGGTGAACACCCTGGCCCTGATCGCGCGCGCGTATGAACGCATGCAAATTTCCGGCACGTTTGCGCCGTGGTCGAACCAGTTCGAGGCGATGGCGTATGTCTCGTGGGCCATCATTCTGGGATACGTCTTGCTGGAATTCCGATATCGCATCAAGGCCATCGGCGCGTTCGTGGTCGGCATCGGATTTATCGCGATGGGAGCGGCGTCACTCCTGCCCTACCGGTATCAGACGGCGGAACCGCTCGTGCCGGCGTTGAACAGCTACTGGATTTATATTCACGTGTCCGTCACGCTCACGAGCTATGCGGCGTTTGCCATGGCGGGTGGATTGGGGGTCATGTATCTGCTCAAAGAGCGGGCGGAACGGCGCGGGATCCGGTCAAGCCTCTATGCGGCGTTTCCCAGTCTCGAAACAATCGATGAGCTCGGATATAAGGCCATCATGGTAGGATTCCCGCTCCTGGCCTTCGGGATTATTTTGGGAGCGATGTGGGCCAATTACGCGTGGGGCGGGTACTGGAGCTGGGACCCGAAAGAAACCTGGTCCCTCATTGTCTGGCTCATTTACGGCGCGTACATTCATGCGCGAATGACCCATGGATGGGAGGGCCGGCGCGCGGCGATTTATTCGGTCTTTGGATTTCTCATGGTGGTTTTTTGTTTTTGGGGCGTGAATTTCTTGCTGAGCGGTCTTCACGCATATGCCTGAAAAACCAAGTATATAGCTGGTAGCGACTAGCGAAAAATCAAAATTCTGCTATCCGCTGCTAGCCGTTGGCTATTGGCTCATTAATATGGCTGAACAGACCATTACAGAACAGACGCATACGGAGCCGGCGCGGTCTCGGTTCGTGATCATCCTGGTCTCTGTCGCGATCTTGGCCGTCGCGTTTGGCGTCGTCTGGATGCAAAGTTCCAAATACGAGCCGTTGACGGTGGGAAAAGCTGCTCCGGATTTCAGTCTGCCTGATCTGAACGACAAGACCGTTCGTCTTTCGGATTACCGCGGGAAGGTCGTCTTTCTGAATTTTTGGGCGACGTGGTGTAAGCCATGTCGCGAGGAAATGCCGTCGATGGAAGTGCTGTACAAGAACTTTGAAGCACGGGGATTCGTGGTGCTGGCGGTGAGCATCGACCGCGTGACCACCAAGAAGGACATTCCTCCATTTGTGAACGGCATGAGTCTCACCTTCCCGGTCCTGGTGGATTCGTGGGGGCAAACGGACAAGCGCTACAAGCTGATGGGAGTCCCGGAGACCTACATCATCGATCAGGAGGGAATCCTCAGAGACAAGGTCATCGGTCCTCGGGATTGGACGGTGCTGGAGAACCTGAAGAACATTACCGCCTTGCTCAAAAGCGGATCGAAATCGGCTCAGACAGCTCCCGCAACGTGACGACAGATGAACGCATGGCAATCGGTTCACAATGCGATATGGGGCCTGGTCGTTCTTGCGGCGTTCGGATGCGATCCCGGCTACTCCGATTCACCCGCCGACACCGGAGCCGAAAAAACGGCTCAGGGTCGGGGTGGGGCGCAGATCGGGGCGGCCGCGCCGGATTTTCAACTCTGGAATCTCGAAGGAGATGCCGTCACGCTCGCGAGTCAGCAGGGACGCGTGGTCATGCTCAATTTTTGGGCGACCTGGTGCGGTCCATGCCGCGTTGAGATGCCGGCGATGGAAGTGCTGTATCAGCAGTTTCACCGGAAGGATTTCGAGATTCTCGCCATCTCGACCGATGCCCAAGGGGCTGCCGTCACGCGCCCATTTCGGGATTCGATGGGACTCTCGTTCCCCATTCTGCACGATTCCGACTTTCGGGTCGGCGTGACCTATGGCACGCGGACGCTCCCGATGACGTTTCTCGTCAATCGTCGGGGCGTCATCACCCATCGGATTTTCGGCGCCAGGGACTGGCAAAGTCCTGAAGCTCGACAAATGATTCAGACTCTCATTCAGGCGTCCTAATTGTGAGCGAGTCCATCCAACAGATTTCCTTGTTTGCCGCCTTTGGGGCCGGGCTCTTGTCGTTCGTGTCGCCGTGCGTGCTTCCGCTGGTACCCTCCTACGTGTCCTACATCACGGGCTTGTCTCTCGAACGGCTGATGGATCCGGCGGAGCGGCAGCGATTCAGGAAGACGATCATCATCAACTCGTTGCTGTTCATCGCGGGATTTTCCTGCGTGTTCATTGCTTTCGGAGCCTCCGCCAGTTTGATCGGTCAGGTCTTGATCACGTATCAGGAGCACATTCGGAAAATCGGCGGCGTGCTCATCGTGATTTTCGGGTTGTATCTGCTCGGCATCCTGAATCTCCGGTTTCTCAGCACGGAAAAACGGTTGCACTTCGGCAGCCGGCCGGCCGGCTATGTCGGATCGTTTCTTATCGGGGTAGCCTTCGCGGCGGGCTGGACGCCGTGTGTTGGTCCGGTGCTGGGAACCATCTTGCTCTATGCCAGCACCACTGATTCCTTGCTCAATGGAGTCACGCTGTTGGCGTCCTATTCGCTCGGCCTCGGCCTTCCGCTCTTTGCCACCGCGCTGGGTGTGGATCGATTCCTGAGCTACTTCAAGCAAGTCAGATCTTACCTCTGGGGAGTCTCAACCGTCAGCGGTGCGTTTCTGGTCGTGGTCGGCGTGATGATCTATGCCAACTCGCTGACCATGCTCACGAGCTTTCTGGAACGGTATGGAATCGGTTGGTACGTGGGACAGTAAACCCCTCCTTTCCTTCATGCCCACATCACCAGAAGCGAAATTCTGCGACGTGCTGATCGTCGGCATGGGCCCGGGCGGTGCGACGGCCGCGTTTGAGTTGAGCCGAGCCGGTCTGTCGGTTGTCGCACTCGAAAAGGAATTTCACCCCCGGTACAAAGTCTGCGGCGGCGGGCTGTCCGCGCGGATCGCGCGCATCCTGGGTTCCGACTTTCAATCGGTCGTTGAGCATGAAGTCCGCAGCGTGCAGTTTTCGTATGGAGGACAGGACCCGATCTTGATCGACTCCGCAGAACCGTTCGCGTATATGGCCATGCGGGACCGCTTCGATCACCTGCTCGTGGAAAAGGCGCGGGGCGTCGGTACGGAAGTGCGGGAAGGCGAGCCGGCCGCAAAGTTTCTCGAGCTTCCGGATGGAATAGAAGTGCACACGAAGCGAGAACGGTATCGGACGAAAGTGCTGATCGGCGCGGACGGCGCCAAGAGCGCCGTGGCTCAATGGCTGTTTCCCGAGCATCGCTTCCGCCGGATGCCGACATTAGAGAGCGAGGTTGATATCGATTCGGCGTCTCTATATCCGGGGAACGGAACCGCGCTGATCGATTTTGGCGCAACGAACAAAGGATACGCGTGGATTTTTCCAAAGAAAGGGCGACTCTCAATCGGTCTCGGAGGATTTGAGGGGCCCATGGCTGGTCCCAAACAGTTCTTCAGGCGTTTTATTGCTGATGAGCCCGGCCTGTCACGCATGACTGTCCCGCCGCCCTTGGGCCATCCGTTACCCCTGTATTCCCCGTATGACATCGACGCAGACCCTCGGTTGGTGAGGCGTCGAGCCCTGCTGGTAGGAGACGCGGGGCATCTGGTGGATCCGTTGTTTGGAGAGGGCATCTATTACGCGGTGCGCTCCGGCCAGCTCGCCGCCGCCGCTATTCTTGGCTCGTTTCACGATCCTCGCGTGAGCCTGCAGGAGTATGAACGAACTGTGGCGAAGGAAATCTATCCGGAGTTCAGCGTCGCGGCGCGCATGGCCAAGATGGTGTACGCCCTTCCACGCCTGTGTCATCGGCTGGCATTTCAACACCCGGACATTCTCAGGCTGTATTATGACGTGCTTCGAGGACAGGAAACCTATCAAACGTTTCTGGCTAAAGCCAAAGGCCTGCTCAAATCTTCGTTCCGTGACATGCTCCAACGAGCGCTCACGTTCAGCTGACTGGAGAGTAATCGGCTTCACACTTGGAGGCCGCCCGGAAAGGTTCTCAAGAACCGCAGGCATTGTCTCCGGGCGTACGGTGCGACGGATACGGCGCTGAGGATTTGTGAGAGCCGAGAATGAAGTTGGGGGCAGTTGCTCAACAGCCTTTAACACCAGACGCCGAGACGGCAAAGCGTCGTCTCGGGCGAGGCTGATCCTTTTGCCGAACTGCTGAGCGAGGTGACGGGCGCCAAGTTCGGCGCGTCGATGCCGGGGGGTAAGCTTCCGCTCGAAGCGGTGTACTGTTCGTTGGAGCTATCGTGTGGTCGGTTCGTGGAAAGCGCGACGGCATCGGCGGGCTGCTTGGCATTCAGTTTCGCCAGAAGTTCCCGCCCTGACGCGGTATGCTCGTTGCCGGGAAACCGTTCATCCAGGGCGATCAGTTTCTCTCGGGCCCAATCATCGGCGCCCAATTCGTTATAGGTTAATGCCAGGTAGTAAAGGGCGTCGCCTGCAATGTTCATGTCCGGATATTGATTGAGGATCGATTCAAATCGGTGGGCGGCCGCGAGGTAAGCCTCGCGCCGATAATAAAACTTTCCGACCAACATGTAGGCCTGCGCAATGTACTTATGGCATTCTTCCATCCGTTCGACAGCATCGGCGTCGTTTCGGTTCCCCGGATAGTCGCGTCTCAGCTTTTGGAAGGCCTCTAAGGCTTTGTAGACGGGATCCGGATCGCGATCGACGCTCTTAATTTGTTTGAAATAACTTTCGGCCAGTTTGTATTGAGCATAAAAGGCGAGCGTATGCACCCTGTGAAGATCCAGAAAATGCTGGTATTCGATGATCGCCTCGGGGTAATCCTCCTTGTCGAAAAAAGACTCGGCGCGCTTCATGATGACGTTGGGGTCGTAGTTCTTTTCAATCGTGTCTCCGATGAAGATTTGCTCATCGGTGCCGCTCAGCGGTTTTCCGTCGGACTTGACTTGTTTCGGTGCCTTGGAACAGCCGACCGTCAGTCCGACCCAGACCATAAAGGCAAGGCACAACAACCGTAGAACCATCTAAGGATTCCTCCCTCCCCAGAGAAGCTCGACAGTGAAAGTATAGCGCACGGTAGCAAAATAGGCTTTCAAATGCAATCCGCCGTCCGTCATTGACGCTTGCCGGAGGGGCGACCTATAATCCCCCGCCGGCGCCGGGGCGGGGGCGGGTGTCCGGCAAGGACTCTTTCCATCAGGCCGTGACGCTATGAGAAGCAGAATCATCGGAACCGGCTCATATGTTCCCGAACGCCTGGTGACCAACGAGGAGCTGAGCCGGTTGCTTCGTCTCGACGCGGAGGCGATCTTTCGCCGAACGGGCATTCGGACTCGCCACTGGGCCGAGGATGATCAATGCACCTCTCACCTCGCTGAAATGGCCGCCCGTCGAGCCTGCGAGTCAGCCGGCGTGATCTTGTCGTCGGCGGACGCGATCGTCGTGTCCACGACGTCCCCCGACATGGTGTTCCCCTCGACGGCCTGTCACTTGCAGAACCGGTTGGGCGTAAAAGGGGCCGCCTCGTTCGATCTCGCGGCGTCCTGTTCCGGGTTTCTTTACGGCCTGTCCATGGGCGATCGGTTGATCAGAAGCGGGCACGTCGGGCGATGTCTGGTGGTGGCGGCGGAGATCAAATCGAGATCCTTAAATGTCCATGATGAAGCGACGGCGATTCTCTTTGGCGATGGGGCCGGAGCCGCGCTCCTTGAGGCCCACACCGGCGCGCCGCACGCGCGCGGAATATGGGATGTCCGCCTGTATGCGGATGGAACACGGCATACGTTGATTCGCATCCCGGCCGGCGGATCGCGGCAGCCTGTGTCTCGGCAGACCCTGGAGAATCGATTGCATACGTTGACCATGCAAGGCGGCCCGTTGTTTCGTGTGGCGATCAAGCGTTTGGCGGCGGCGGTGCTAAATCTCCTCAAAGAGTTCGGTCTTCACGTCGAGGATCTGAGCCAGACGATTTTCCATCAGGCGAACGGGCGGATGCTGGCGGCGTTGGGCCGGCGCTTGGGATTGTCACCGGAGAAAATGTATTCGGTCATTGAGCTGTTCGGCAATACGTCTTCGGCCTCGCTGCCCATTGCGCTCGACCATGCGGTCCGGAACGGCCGCATCAAGACGGGAGACCTTGTGTTACTGGGAACCTTCGGCGGAGGACTGACATGGGCCACAGGACTTGTGCGGTGGTGAGGACGCAAAAGAAGGTGCGGTCATGTTCGATTTGATTCCCAAGGAAACGGCGTTTTTCGAGATGTTTCAAAAAGCGGCGCACAACATGATCGAGGGCAGTCGTCTTTTGAAAGAGATGATGGACAATTTTCAGTATCCCGTTGAACAGGCCCGCCGTATCAAAGACATCGAACACATCGGCGACGGCATCACGCACGACATCGCTCGGAAGCTGAATCAAACCTTTATCACGCCCATCGATCGGGAAGATATTCATGGGCTGGCCAGCGCGATGGACGATATTCTGGATATCGTCGAGGCCATTGCCGACCGGTTTGTCGTCTTCAAAGTAAACAAGTCGACCGAACCGGCCATGAAGCTGGCCGATATCCTCTATCGGTCGTCGGTGGCGGTTGGGGCCGGTATCGATCGGCTCGGAAAACCGCACGCGGATATCAATGACTGCTGCGTGCTGGTCAACAGCCTGGAAAACGAGGCCGACCGCGTGACACGGGACGCCATTTCCACCCTGTTCGAACACGAAAAAGACCCGATCGCCGTCATTAAATGGAAAGAAATCTATGAGAATTTTGAAGAAGGCACTGACCGCTGTGAAGATGTGGCCAACATTTTGGAACGCATCGCGCTCAAGCACATCTAGTGTGGTGCGTCTAACGATTCTTTACAGTGAGCGACTTTGGTCAAAATATTTCCCACCGAGGCGGTCCACACGAACACCCGGGGGCTCTGATTGTGATGATCCAGGTAC
>JBOHOS010000453.1:0-2922 GCA_050731295.1 Nitrospiraceae bacterium
GCTCGGCAACGTGCGGTTCTTCAATTCCGTGTTTACCATGCAAGTGCGCGACGGGGACATTCGCGTCCAGCGAAGGCTCAGCGGGGGCACGCTCTATGATATCGGCATTTACTGCATGAACGCCGCCCGCTATCTGTTTCAGGATGATCCCATCGAGGTGAGCGCGTTCGTCGTACACGGCGCCGATGGCCGATTTCAGGAAGTCGATGAGATGACCGGCGCGCTGCTGCGATTTCCAGGCAACAGGATTGCCACATTCATTTGCAGTTTCGGCGCGACTGACGTTTCCGCGTACGACGTAGTCGGCACCAAAGGACGCATTCGCATGGAACCGGCTTATGAGTATATCGGCGAGCTCAAGCACGAAGTGACGATAGACGGCAAGACACACGCGCGCGCCTTTCCCGGCGGCGATCAGTTTGCGTCCGAACTCGAGTACTTTTCCAACTGTGTTCTGAACGGCAAGAACCCCGAACCCTCCGGCATAGAAGGCCTCGTTGACGTGCGCATTATTGAGGCGCTTTATCGCTCCGCGAAACTTGGACGGCCGGTGAAGGTGACGGCATCCAACAAGAAAGTATGGCCGCGGCTTACGCAGGTCATACGGCGTCCGCCGGTCAAAAAGCCCGCGCTCACCAAGGTCAAGTCGCCATCCTTATAAAGGGGAACGGAACTGTCCAAAAGGCAAGGTCAGGATAGAATACGACCGAAGGGAGAGACCAGGCCGCGACCAGCTAAATAAAGAGGCACAAGCCGTTCGTCTAGGGATTGCCTCCGGATCGCTCTTCCGGCTCCAGTTGAAGTAAATATTTGGCCTTTCCCTCGGGGGGCGCGTCGACCTTGAGCCAACGGGCGACCAGCGGAATGAAAGGGCCTTGCAGCAAGACGGAGGTCAGCACGATGAAAAAGACCACGTGGAAGATCGTGTCGGCCTTAGCGATGCCCGCCAGAAGCGGAAACGTGCCGAGGATGACGGGCACCGCGCCGCGGAGCCCGACCCACGCGACCAGGCTCTTTTCTTGGTACGTCATGGATGCGAACGCCAGCGAAATCAGCGTGCCTACGGGGCGGGCGACCAATATTAAGAATAACGAAATCAATAAACCGACCCCCATGATAGGGACGAGCCGGGAGGGAAAGACCTGCAGGCCCAGGATCAAGAACATCGTGATTTGCATCAGCCAGGCGAGGCCGTCGTGAAACCGCACGAGACTCCATCGATGCGTGAAGTCCTGCTTTCTCAGCATGAGACCGGCGAGATAGACGGCCAGAAATCCACTGCCTTCCAGCGAGGCGGCCAGTCCGTAGATGAACAGGACGAAGGCGATGGTGAGCACAGGATACAGGCCGTCATGTTGAACGTCGATCTGATTGATGATCTTCGCCATGAGGATTCCCATCACATAGCCGATCACTCCACCGACCGCCATCTGCGTCACGAACATGGGAATCAAATCGACCAATGAGCCCCCTGGTGTCGTCAAGACGCGGATCAGGCCGATCGTTAAGAAGACCGCCATCGGGTCGTTGCTGCCGGATTCCATCTCGAGCAAGGGCTTCAACGGCGGTTTTAAATGAACATTTCGCGATCGCAGCACCATGAAGACTGCGGCGGCATCCGTGGATGACACAATCGCGCCCAGAAGCAGTCCTTCGATCAGAGAAAATTCGAGCACAACCGAAGCAAAGATGCCGACCAACAGGGCCGGAATCAGGACGCCGACGGTGGAGAGAGACAGCGCGCGCCCGAGCACCGGTCGAACCGCACTCCACTCCGTATCCAACCCACCGGCAAAGAGGATGAAAGTCAGCGCGATGACTCCAAGCGACTGGACGAAGAACGGATTGTCAAAAGTGATGCCGCCCGGACCGTCCGAGCCGGCGAGCATTCCGATCAAGAGGAACACCACCAGCGACGGAACACCCAGCTTGTCCGAAATCTTGATGGCAAAAATGCTGACGATCACGAGGAGAGAAGAAGCAATAAGCACCGACTCGAATCTGATCACCGGCCGTTCCCTTTCTCATGAGCAACTCGAAGAATGTATACCACAAGTCGTATGTGGCCGATACAGATGCCTGACGAAAAAGAGGAATTAATCGTGAAGCGGTCGTGAATCGGCGGCCTGCCGGCGATCACATCTGAACGACGACGCGGGTTGCGATTCATATCATCATCAAAAGTAAGGAGGCCTGAGGAATGAACACATGGAATGGAGGAGAGAAGAGACCGGAGGTCGTGGTGGTAACCGGGGCGTCGGCCGGCGTGGGCCGGGCCACGGTTCGCGCCTTTGCCAAGCAAGGATCTCATATCGGGTTACTGGCGCGGGGACGGGAAGGACTCGAAGGAGCGCGTCGAGAAGTGGAAGAGGTAGGAGGCCAGGCACTTGTCGTGCCGACCGACGTGGCCGATCCGGATCAAGTCGAGGCCGCGGCGGAGGTTGTCGAACGGGAGTTCGGCCCGATCGACATTTGGGTCAATAACGCAATGGTCTCGGTGCTGTCGCCGGTCAAGGAGATGACGGCGGCCGAGTTTCGCCGCGTCACGGATGTGACCTATCTCGGGTACGTGCACGGCACATTGTCCGCGTTGCGGCGAATGCATCCGCGCGACCGGGGCGTCATCATTCAGGTCGGCTCCGCGCTGGCGTATCGCGCCATTCCGCTCCAGTCGGCCTATTGCGGCGCCAAGCACGCCATTCAAGGCTTCACGGAATCGCTCCGATCTGAGCTTATTCACGACGGGAGCCATGTGCGCGTCACCATTGTCCAACTGCCGGCGGTCAACACACCGCAATTCAGTTGGATCAAGTCCCGTATGCCGCGACACCCTCAACCCGTGCCCCCGATCTATCAGCCGGAAGTGATTGCGGACGCCATCGTCTGGGCGGCGCATCATGACCGTCGGGAGTTGAGCGTCGG
>JBOHOS010000454.1:0-5806 GCA_050731295.1 Nitrospiraceae bacterium
GATTTAAGTAGATTCACATTTGTGAGGAGAGGAACAGACTATCTAAATATGTTCTGTTATGACAAAATTCGTCAATCTCCTTCAGTACTTCTGTTGCCATGTGCCGGGAGCTACACGCACCAGTGGAACCCCCCGGAACAAGCCACTCCTGAGATCATAGTTATACCAAACTTCAATCGACATAAGATCACTCGACAACGGTGCTACTTTACCCTCCGTAACCACGGCTCCGTACACGCGGGGATGACCCTCAAACGTAAGATCGCCAGCCGTGTAAAGCACTCCCTGGACATGCATGCCGGAGAGTTCAACCGGAATTCGAGTTCCCAGGGTCGTCGATCCTTCCGGTGGTGGACTAAGCGCCGGGACTGACTTGCCGGCACCCGTCGTTCGCAGATGCAGATGGGCGTTCACAATAAATACACCCTCTGCATATTCCGTGGTGACGGATAAGTTTCCCAAGTTGTCGGAACGAGGAGGTAGCTGGTCTAGGGTATCGATGAACACCAAGCCATGATGGTCACCAACGGATCGTGACGCGAAGACCTCATCAGGGGTAAGACCTAGTTCAGGCTGGATCACTCCATTTCGATATAACATGCCATCACGATCTTGCGCATAGTACGATCCAAAAAGAATCGCATACTTTTTCATGGTCTCATAGTCCCAGCGGTCTTGATGAAGGCCGGGGTTCGGATCTTGATGGGTATAGAGATGTGGTGGTGTAAGCAAAGAGGAAGCAGATGAAGGAGAAAACAAAGCCTCCCCACCTACAAAAATATCAAGCCATCGATCTTCTCGGACTGGTGCATCTGCGTAGGACTGGCCGGTCACTGATGCCAATTGACTCTTTAGGGGGAACTCTTCTTTTTTTCCAAAACGAGCATCTCCTTGAATTTTCAGATCTCCCCAATGGACCCCTACCGGGAACGGCGTATCTGAGGCCATTGTCACCTCGGTTTTTCCTATTTGGACGCCAGCTCGAAGTGGCGGAATACTCCAACTGCCAAGTTGTACGGCTAGTGTTCGGGTGAGATCTTTCGCTCCAGCAGTGATTTCCACCGTGCACAGAAGACCGGGCCGACTTGGTCCGTAGACCTTGAGCTTTAGAACACGTCCCAATGACCGAAGAGAACGAAACATTCCGCGACCCGCATCATTCAGAATGAGGTCATCTGCTGGATGGGAGGCATCAAATATAACGTCGGGACTGATACTCGTTCCCCGAAACTGAGATTGACCCATAGCATCGAAGAAAGACGGCCCGTTCTCCGGCAGGTGAAATCGTTTTTCCAAGAGTTTGGACACCGTACCTTCCGGGGCTGAGCTGGGATCATGGAACCATTGCACCACCAAGTCGGATCCGGCTTCCGTTAGATGTTGTGCAACAGCTTCATCAGCAGCGCCCCTCACCTGAGCAACCTCGTGGATCCCTAGATTAAGCGACACCGTCCCCAACATGGACAGAATTACAGTCACCAGCACAGCTCCAAGTAGTGCCGCCCCCCTCTCATCATGCCGAAATACGTTCATCTTAGCCTCCTCCCTTTTTATCTTGTCCGAAGTCCCACTTCACTCGTTATCGGGCGACGGTCCGCGCCGACGGCAAGCTGCACTCTCACACGAACAACAGCCGCCGGGTCAACCGTCGGTTTTCCAGTCTTATCCACATAATTGAGTTCAAAGAGCGTGACGTCGCTTACAATCGAGTTCGAGCCTCCATCCACTTGCCGCATGAGACTCATTTTTCCGCTTCGGGCTTTTGAGAGGTAATAACGAACTCGATTGGTGATTGTAATTTCACTCCCCGGAGGAAAAACTTCGGAAATGGGGTTTACTACCTTCAATAAGGTTCGCTGACCATCTTGAGCCAAATGGCCTTCGGCGCAATGATCGCCTGAGCGAATCAAAATTCGCTTTCCTTTGGGCCACGCAGATCCATCTGCGACACTCAACTCTGTCCCGCCGGGTAAGACAGCTTGAGTTAAAGCTGTTATGGATCCCCCAATATTTGCATCGAACTCAATCTCCTGCCTACCGACGCGACGAAAGGAGGCATGTGGTTCCGTGCTATACGAACCCGCCATCCGGAGCTCTTCTTCGAAAATCCGCATGCCGATGCGCTGGTCCTGATGAAGCCCGATCGTGCGATGTTGGGCCCACAAGCGCTGTTGGAAATGATCGAGCATCTGAATGCTGGCGGAGAGCACAATCATGCCGGTTGCCATCGCGATCATGAGCTCAGTCAGGCACATTCCGAAATCATTTTTGATCAATCGCGTGGTCACGTGAGCCTTCTTTGCCACTAGCGGGACCCGATATAGTTCGGATTTGCGCGCAAGGTTCCGATGTTGATGTGTCGCCATACGCTATCGCCGACTTGATAGCTCGCGCTGACGTGAATCACAGCCGCCCCTGCGTGTAAGAAAGAACCCGTTGAGCTTGCGTGAATGGTCCACAAGAGTCGAATACCATCTTGTTCCACGCTGGCAGTAAAGATACCGTCTCCCGACATGACATCTTGCTCGCGGCCATCGTCACGCATGATCACATCCGGGGCTCCATCCATATCTAAGTCGTCCGACAACAGCGACTCCCAAGGAACTGTGCGCTTCGCCTCGATTCGAGCTTGGGCCATTTCCAAAGCTCGGGTTCCCATGGACCCTTGCCTGACGCCGTAGTCACCCCACTGAAACATGCCCACCATGCCCAGCATCGAGAAAGCTAAGATCACCATGGCCACCATCACCTCTAGTAGACTGAATCCTCGTTCACTCTGGATATTCGTCACCGACTTCCTGTGGCTCATCGCGGCACCGATCCTTGCAGGATGGAAACCCGACCGGTAAGGCTGATCGTAAGCTGACTGCGTTCCTGACGAACACTGCGGAGTGTGATGGTCGTAGGTGTGGCGACGCGCCCGCCCGGATAGAAAATGACCGAGGGGCCATTTGAAAGCCGCTCTACGACGACTTTACGGTCGTCAAAGTCGAATTGGCGTACCGCATTTTCTGGCGAATCGGCAAAGGCAATCCTTACTCGTGAGGTCTCCGGCTGAAATATTACCTGGACTCGCTCTCGTCTGGTCATGGCCAAATGCCGCGCGCCGCGAAGCTCGGCAGCGAGCTCCGTCGTGGCGGTTTTGCTTTGCTGCCGCGCTGCTGCCGCAACAAGGCCGCCTCCGCTCATCACAAGCATGAGACCAACCAACGCCACCACGATCATCATTTCGATTAGACTGACTCCGTTCTCGTTCATGAAGTTTCCGTCCTTTCTTATCCTATTCATCCTGGAGCCAGCCTATCCAAATTTCATGCCTATTAATGAGGTTAAATACTTACATGTGCCGGCTCATAGAATTCAGCTATATACCAGAGGCTCCCAAGTAGACTGGGGGTCCGTAACGTTTCACACTTATGCATGTACGTATATTTATGGATACGAGGCGTGCACATTTGGATACGAAAAGAGCAGGAGTGAACGGGCAGGAATACGGAAGGATTTATCGCGTGCCGATAAGGAAACCTGCGTACCAGCTTAGAATCTCTCGATGATAGAACATGGAGATTACCGCGCCCAATGCCAGAAATGGTCCGAATGGCAGGTACTGATCCCTTCGTATGACATGAAGCAGAATCAAGCTTACGCCGGCCACTGACCCCGCTATGGCCCCCACTAAGATCGTCAAAAGGGTGGCTTTCCATCCTAAGAATGCACCGATCATGGCGAGCAGTTTGATATCGCCTCCGCCCATGCCTTCTTTTCCGAATACGTACGGGCTGGCCCATGCCACCCCCCACAAGACTCCTCCACCGATTAGAACACCGAGAGCGGAGTCGAGCAATCCAACAGGAAGAATCGTCGAAGCGAAGAGAAGTCCGATGAGGATCCCCGGTAAGGTAATGCGATCAGGAATGATCTGGTGCGACAAGTCGATCCATGTCACCACCAGGAGAGTCGAGAACAATAAGGCGTAAATGATCGAGGGCCACGCTAAACCGAAACGCCATATAATGAAGGCATACCCGATTCCATTTATGATCTCGACCATCGGATAGCGAGGTGAAATCAGGGCTCGGCAAGACCGGCAACGGGCTTTCAATAAGACATAACCAAAGAGAGGAACATTGTCATAGAGTTTGATCGGCGTGGTGCAGTGGGGACAATGTGATGGCCACCATATGACGGATTTCTTCAAAGGAATTCTATAAATACATACATTTAAGAAGCTTCCAATCATCAGTCCAATGACGAAGGCACCGAGATAAATCCACATGAGCTAGCTCTCTTCCACACATATGCTGCGATTGCTTACGTATAAGTGATTCCCTGAGTTTACATCTGTGCTGCAGCCTGACATAATGGGTACGTAGTTGACTATTTATTTAGGTGTCCATTATGCCCAAAGTTCAAAGAGAGAGACGCGAGATCCTTCACGCGCCGAAACGGAAGCGTCCCGAGGCGCTCACGAATCGGGAACAAGAAATTCTTCAACTCATTTGGTCGGGTCTCAAGAATCGAGAGATCGCGCAGAGGCTCAAGATTAGCGTGAAGACGGTGGAAGCCCATCGTGCCACGATGATGAAGAAGGTGCGCGTCTCCAATACCGCCCAACTCTTGAAAGCGGCGATTCAAGATGGCATGATCGAACTTCGATAGGGATGTGTCGGTTCAACAGATGCCGATCGTTGCCTGACCACTTCGAAGAGCATAATAGCGGCGGCGGCTGACACGTTGAGTGATGCGACATGGCCATGCATGGGGATTCTAACTCGCTCATCGCATTTGTCCAGTACGCCGGGGCGAATCCCCTTTCCTTCAGCCCCCAACACCAATGCAATAGGACCTCGTAAATCGACCATGGTATAGGGCCTCTCCCCCCCGGCATCCAACCCGTAGATCCAGACTCCGTCTGCTTGCAATCGTTCAATAAGCCTGGATAGATTCTCTACACATCCGACCCGCACATGTTCCAAGGCCCCGGCCGACACCTTCGCGACACTGCCCGTCAGCCCGGCGGCGCGTCGGTGAGGGAGAAAGACCCCGTGAACACCTGCGGCCTCCGCTGTCCGTACGATTGCGCCGAGGTTATGAGGGTCTTCGATCCCATCGAGGATCACAACGAAGGACGGCTCGCCGCGTTCGCGTGCACAGCCTAAAATATCTTCGGTCGAATCATAACGTTTAGCTCCGACTATTCCAATGACGCCTTGATGCTTTCCGGCAGGTACGAGACGGTCCAAGGCAGGCCGAGGCTCAATGTGCACCGGAATACCAGTCGCACGGGCCAATCGAGCAATATCGGCAAACTGACGATCCGATCTGATGACCAGTATCTTCAACAACGGACGATTCCTTGAGCGCAAAACTTCTCGCACGGCGTGAAGCCCATAAACAACCCCCGTTTCATTACCGCTTCCAACGACTGGTGCCATCAGGTCGATCCTCAATCGTAATGCCTTGGGCAGCGAGACACTGTCGAATCTCATCTGCTCGCGCAAAATCTTTCAATCGACGGGCTTCGTTCCGCTCCGCTATCTTTGACTCAACATCAGTATCCGTTATGACATCTGCTACATGAGCAATCTCGTTGAGCCCCACACCCAGGCTATCCGCTACCGGGGCGTTGAACTGCCAATCCTTCAGTTGAAAGAGTCCCAACACGCCGCCGAGTGACCGGAAAGTTTCCTGGACCTTCAAACACGCTGAACGAGACAGCCCAATCCTCAGTAAGCGATTGGCTTCTCCTCGCAATTCTTGAAGACTGGCAATGGCTGCCGGTGTATTGATGTCATCATCCATAGCC
>JBOHOS010000455.1:0-3747 GCA_050731295.1 Nitrospiraceae bacterium
GTATACAGCACACTCGCAATAGGACAGATTGTTTGCTCATTGTCTAAGGGGGTATTGCACCGGATCAGATCATGGAGCACATGACCGCGACACGACCGTTCACTCCAGCCCAGTAGCCGCGAGCCTTCCATATTCAAGGACACGATCCGGCCGTCGAGATCAACGGCACAGATGCCGATGGGAAGCGCCTCCAAGAGAGCATGACTCAGCGCGTTGACCTCGACCATCTCCATGGCCGTCAGCGCAGGTTTGTGCAGGCGTGGCTCGTTCATCTTGTGGGCTCAGCCTCCGGCATACCCAAGACGCAGGCGTCTAATTTTCAAGATATTTCGCAATGTCGAGGCGGTCCATTCCACCGTTTAAATCTCGAATGATCTCGCGCGGCGGTATTGCACAATTCGGATCGGCGAGGTCAAGGACAAACGGCTCCGTCAAGAGCTGGCCGTGAGTATCGGACAGCAGCTTGACCCATGGTTTGACGGTCACACCGGTATGCACGTCGACCACGAGAGCTTGTTCCCCGGTATTGAGCTCGACAAAACTGCCGATCGGGTACACACCAAGACTATGAATCATCTGCTCGACGAGGGTTTGGTCGAATTGAAGACGCAGGGCGAGCTGATAGAGGTGTCGGATAGCTTGAGGAGGGGAGATAGCAGGCCGTCCACCGCGGCTCGTGATCAGAGTGACATAGGCATCGATGAGGCTGACGAGCTGGCTTAAGGACGCGATGCTCGACCGTTGAAGTTTAGCCGGGTAGCCTGAGCCATCAATACGCTCATGATGTTCGACGACGATGCGGCGAGCTTCGTCGGAGATCTCATCCATGCGCGAGAGCATGGTGAGCCCGATGGCGGGATGCTGGTGCTTTAAGGTCCGCTCGCGTTCATCCCCTGTGCCCGTCGTCCGAAACACATTCCGGGGCAGGCGAAGTTCCCCGATATCATGGAGCATGGCTCCCACCGCGAGGTGTTCGAGGGTGGTCGAACTCAGCTTCTGGTCGATGCCGACAATCATCGACAGCAGGCCGACATCGACGACATGGGAGAACAGAGTTTCGTCGTATTCTCGCATTTGGCGAAGCAGCATCGCCGTAATCATCCCCGATCGGTGAGTTTGGAGAAACTTCTGCATCTGTGACGCCAATCCCAAGAGAGCCGATCCATTTGGCCTGGCCGCGCCGTTAAACCCTTCCAGAACGCTCTGAACTGTCGACATGGCTTCCGCATGGACATGCTGCGCCACCTTGATTTCTTCTCGTGACAACCGACGCGTAACCTCCTTTTCCGGAGGCGCTGAAGATACTGGCTCCGATGAAATGGTTGGTTTGGGTACAGGTGCTTGTTCCGATGGTAAAACGAGCGGTTCGTCTACATCCTGGCCCTTCTCCAGATCGATAACGACGCGGCGCACGCCATTGCGTTTCAGCAATGTGATTTCTTCGTCATCTTTGAGAAGGAAACGATGTCTAAAAAACGGGGTTGTGAACCACGAACGATCGAGACGCTCGATAAACATCCCCGGCTTTAATTGATCGACATCAATCGTCTTGATCATCTGCCGCATCCCTTCATCGGACCACCACATCTGCATGCCGAGTGCACACCCTCTACATCGGAAAACGGGTCAATCGAATGGCCGCTGGAAGTCTGATTCTCAATGAGAGATGGGAGGTGCGACTGAGATAGTCCGGCAAATGTCGGACCAGTGCGGAGTAGGAGTATGACGAAGGTCGCAATACTGACAACCACAGCAAAAGCATCGGAGGAAAAAGGATCGTGGTCCTGATTCCCGCTCTCTGACCGTATGGTAGACAATGTCATGCCACGAGGCGAAACGCTCGGATTGTTGTCGCACGCACCCGGCGGTACGGCTCTTTATCGGTTCAAACGCCACAACCCTTGAGCCCATTCGGCTCTTCCGATCAGGTCAAGGAAGCTCTGCGTCGGGCAACTCAAGTCTTCGCTCGCGTTTCCGATAAAGGATAGTGGATATGTTCCTTGCAGTCAGATTGTCGCTGGCATGTCCTCCACTCCGGCTCGAGCCGCTGGGGTTGCTCAACGTTCCCACAATTCCGCAGGTCAACTGTACACCGTGAAATTGTATTCAATGAAATCCAACCGGTCTTTGTCTCCAGCGGCTGATTGACAGCAACCGGTCGGTATGCAGCAGCTGGAGACCCTGGCCACAGCTCGGGCGAGCTTGGTTATCGCCGGGATTTCTTTGTATTGACTCCATTTTCACGGACGGGGACGAACCAATTGGATCAGATCAGCCGTCCCCGCCTTTTATTGGATTAGGGATCCCTCGTCCAAGGCCATGACATAGGAACGACGATTCGGTAGTGGATGATTCATCAAGACAGAGGGTTGGTTTAGGTTCACCCCATCCGCGTGATGTGCGGGATGTTAAAGGAAGCCGTCAAGCAGGGCTTCGATCGTAGTTTCCAACCAAGACCTTGAACCATGCGTAAGACGATTCCCGTAGAAAATGTGACGGTCGGCATGTCGATCGTTGGAATGGATCGTTCGTGGCTCAAGACACCGTTCCTTCGCCATCGGATGCAGGTGACGAAAGAGGCGCACATCGAGGCCCTTAAAGCGAGTGGCATCCGTTTTGTGGACGTTGAGATAGAGAAGGACGGTCGAGTTATGGATGCCGCCCTTCTGCCCGACGTACCGGCTGCTGATGCGCTCGTCGTCACGACGGAACAATCGGCTCCTGGCACATCCCGCGTCGAGACCATGGCGTTCCACGATGAACTTGGTCTTGCACGGAGCATTTATCAGGAAACCAAGCTTGTCGTGAAACAGGCCTTGCGTGACGCCCGCATGGGCAAAGCCATTAATCTCGATGCCGTCAGTGAAGTCGTGCACAGAATGACGGACAGTCTCCTCCGCCATCCGCAAGCCCTCACCAGTCTGTCCCGTCTCAAACACTTTGATGAATACACCTTTTATCACTCGGTGAATACGGCCATCCTCGCGCTGTCTTTGGGATTGCGACTCAAAATGGACCCGGAGTCGTGGCGGTGGCTCGGCATCGGAACCCTGCTGCACGATATCGGAAAAATGAAAATCGCTCCGGAACTCCTCAATAAACCCGGCCGGTTTACCCATGACGAATATGAGGTCATGAAACAACATGCGTTGCGCGGGGTCGAGATCCTTTCTGCGGTCGGACTTCCGGATAAGGGCATGCGGCCCGCTCTCGAACACCACGAGCGGGTTGACGGCACCGGCTATCCCTTTCAACGGAAAAAACACGAATTGACCCAAGTCGGTCTCATCTCCAGCGTGGTCGACATCTATGATGCCTTGACCAGCGACCGTGTCTATCACAAGGGGATGACCTCGCATGATGCGCTCCGCTATCTGTACTCATTGGGATTACGAGGCCACCTCGATTCGATGCTTGTCCAGCACTTCATTCAATGCGTGGGTGTCTATCCGGTCGGCTCGTGTGTTGTCCTCAATACCGGTGAGGTCGGAGTCGTCAGTGCCGTCCATCAGGAACATCCTTTGGAGCCGGTTGTCACGCTGGTGCGGGGTGCGGAAGGAAACCCGATCATTCCTGCCAGAACCGTTGACTTGTTGGCGGCAACGGAGAGTCGGGCACGGAAGATTGCCGCTGCGATCGATGCTCAACAGGCTGGGGTCTATCCGAACGTCCACCTCGACGGCATGGTCGTGCCACTTGGCTGACCGTGCGCTCAGGAGACTGCGGTCCATGCATGAGCAGCCGAAG
>JBOHOS010000456.1:0-2156 GCA_050731295.1 Nitrospiraceae bacterium
GTGTTGGGTAATTATGGCGTGATGTCAGCCAAGAACGGCGGCATTAACGTGATTATCACCACGACCGTGCTGAGCTTCATTTGGTATCAGCGGGGCAATAAAATGCCAGCCGTATCGTGGGCCAAGGCCGGAAATATTTTCATGGGCTGTTTCTTCTTCTTGGCCTATGTCAACATTATCTGGTTGGCCATTTATGGCTACTACATTCCTGCCAACGTGCGTGTGGGTCTGTCTGTTCCACAGGTAGCGACAACGTTATCTTGTCTGTTCTTTATGACCGCCCTCAACCTCGCCATGCTGAAGGGCGCCAAGCAAATCGGGCCCATTCAGTGGGGTAAGATTTCGGTCCGGTCTCAGTATGCGCTGATCATGCTGGCGACGGCGTTTACCTGGATGATGGGATTGATGGGATACATTCGATCGTCGGTTCGTCTGTTCTGGCACGTCAATGAAATCATGCGTGACAATTCCCCGTGGGCCTACACTCATACTGTGGGATTCGGTGCGAATATGATCTCGTTCAACGTGCTGTTCTTCTGGGTCAGCATCATGTTCGTCTTCTGGCTTGGAACGCTTGGAGCCAAGAAAGCGCCTGTCGGAGCAAAAGCACCGGTGCCGGGAGGGGCTCCGGAGCCTGCTGTCGGACATTAATTCTTCTACAAGGGATATAGGATTTAACGGGCCGCAATCCGGCAATCGCCGGAAAGCGGCCCAGGAGGTTTTCACGTGGCGGAGTTACTAGGGGCAGCGTTTGATCTCGGGTGGCCTATTTTAGCCTTACTCGTCGGATTGATCATCTATTTCCAGGTAAGTATTCCAGACCCTGCGATAAAGAAGCGCGCTATTTTTAAGACCTTCATCGGTATGCTCGCGACCATCATGTTGTTTATCGCGATTGCCAATTACAAGATTAACTTCTTTGGTAATTCTCGTCTTCTGCCGGTTTCCCTCGCCATGATTACGGCCCTGGCTTTTATGATGGGATTGTATTTTTCCAACATCGGCGCCCTCTTCAAGATTGGCGGATTTATGTTCCTGGTCGCAGCTGGACTTTCAGGTTATGGCAATTGGCTGCCACAGGTAGAAGGCGGTTTTCCCCCTCCTGAGGTGAAGTTGGATTTCAGCAGCATGAGCGCGCAGCAGCTTGCCGATGAAGGGGAAAAAATCATCTTTGGTGGGATCGGCCAAAGCCAGGTGCAGGGTGCGATTGGAAAGGGGCAGTGTCCTTTATGCCATGGGTTCAATCAAGGATTTTTGAGCGAACGCGCTCCGAACCTGTTCGGCATTCCGGATCGAGCCAAGCAGCAGATCGAGGATGCTCGTTATCACAAGGGAAAGGCTGGAGATCGTGATACGGCTCAAAAAGAATCCTTTCCGGGAGCGGGAACTGCTGAGAATGCGCAGGAATATATTTCTGAATCCCATTCATGCCCAAGTTGTTTTGTCGTGGCAGGATTCGGCGTGAAAGGGACGAATGATAAAGAAAGTCCCATGCCGGCGATCCACAAACCGCCGATCTCCTTATCCCTCGGAGAATTAGCGGCAGTCGATACCTGGTTGTACATTCGCGAAGGAAAAGACGCTCCCAGCTATGAAGAAATTGTGAAGGCCTATGAAAAGTTCATCCCCGAAGCTGATCGTCCAAAACAAACCGAAGATAAGCCGGGGGCGGCCGGCGCGGGCGGAGTACTGGCCGATGGATCGGAGCCGGTCGATCAGATTTTCGCCAAGGCGCAGTGCGTCGTCTGTCATACCATCCCGGGCATCCCGGGAGCCATGGGGACGGTTGGGCCAAAGCTGGTCGAGAAGACCAACGCGCCTACTCGTATAAAAGATCCCGGCTACAAGGGGGGCGCTAAGACTGTTCGGGAATATATTACCGAGTCCGTCATCAATCCCAGCGCATATGTCGTGAAGCCGTTCCCGGACGGTGTGATGCCGAAAATATTCGGGCAAAAACTGAGCGCCGGGGCCTTGAATAAAATTGTCGATTACCTCTCGCAGGTTGAAGAGGGAAAAGAACCGCCTAAGATCTAATAGAGTTTCTTACGGAAACAGTTTTGTAATATTCCTTTGTCATAAAGGAGAGTGTTATGACGTCCTTGAAGTTAGTAGAAGGGTACATGCCAATGCAGTTGCTCATTGAGCTGTCATTG
>JBOHOS010000457.1:0-1176 GCA_050731295.1 Nitrospiraceae bacterium
GTCTGGATGCGGGGTATCAGCTCAAGCGACTCTTGCCGACCGTGAAGCTGATCTTTCTGACTGTGAACGAGGACCCGGATGTCACCCGGGAGGCCTTTCGGATGGGCGCGTCCGGCTTTCTGCTGAAGAACTCCGCGGCCTCGGAACTCTTTCAGGCGATCCAGGAAGTCCTGCGTGGGAGAGCGTACGTCACGCCGCTGATGGTGGATTCCTTTATGCAGGCACCTCCTCCGAGGACAACCCGGAAAGCTCTCACCTCGCGTCAACGCGAGGTGTTGCAACTGCTGGCGGAGGGGTACTCCATGAAGGAAGTGGGAGCCTCATTACATGTCACGGCCCGGACCGTGGCATTCCATAAGTATCGGCTGATGGAAGAATTAGGATTGAAGAATAATGCGGAGTTGATCCAGTTTGCGATCAAACAGGGCCTCGCCTTCGGAGCTCGCTATTGATACGGTTCCAGTCAACGTTTGCCTATCATCCCGCTCGGACTCGGGTACTGAGAAGCGCCTGACAATATTACCTGCTTCCCCCTGTCAAAGTTGACAGTTCCGCCATTCCCCGCGCTGAGTAGAATAAGCGCAGACCGCTTAACGTTTCTGTCTTCGGGAGAATGATGCACACGCAGAGAGAAATTGGACCTGTCAAGGGGCCGCTATCAGGGTGGGTTCGGCAGAAGATCTCTGTTCGCCTCGCTGTGTTCACATTCTCTGCCCTGGTCATCGCCGGAGGGAGCTACCTTGTTAGCGGGAGATGGCTATCAGGGAGCGAGACAGTGCTGCGGACCACGATGCAGTGTGACATGGGACTATCGGCTGCTCGAAAGCCCTCCTCTCAGCAGATCATGGAGGCAAGCGCCTCGCCGGCGATTTCTCAGAAAACCGCAGAACAGGTGCCGGGGGGATGTCGATGATGGTGCTCTTGGGGCCTTGCGGGTGACGCCAATCGGCTTCGGGAATGTAACTCCACCACTCGCGCATGTCGCCTTCGAGGACGCCGTGGCCTACGCCGATTGGGCGGGAAAGCGACTGCCGACCGAAGCGGAGTGGGAATTTGCGGCGCGTGGCGGATTCGACTGCCGCCGCTATGTCTGAGGCGATGAGATGAACCGGGGCGGTGGCGCGCCGGCGAATACATTTTCAAGGGCATTTTCCGAATGAGAACACGGGCCAGGAT
>JBOHOS010000458.1:0-5585 GCA_050731295.1 Nitrospiraceae bacterium
TCTGTTGCCTCAGGAAATACAGGAAGTCTCCGAATTAATGAGCCAAATCACAGGCATTGTCAGCACCCGCTTTTCCGAGATCCTATCGACCACGGAGCCGGATAAGCCGGGCACAGCCTAGCCGGTAATGAGTTCACTGAATCCCGCCTCTCTCAACCAAGACCACGTTGTAACGATTCGCGGCGCCATAAGACAAGGATACAAGGATAGGGGCGCGCACAGGAGACCAATGATGGACACGTACTACCACCCCGGCGATCTTCACAAATTTTCCGACATGGGCAAGGGAAACGCGGAACTGTGGGACAAGTTCATGAGCTATTACAGCGCCGTCTTTGCCGAAGGGGCATTGACGGAGCGCGAAAAAGCGCTGATCGCCTTGGGCGTCGCACACGCGGTGCAGTGCCCCTATTGCATTGACGCGTACTCACAAGCCTGCCTTGAAAAAGGCTCCAACGTTGAGGAAATGACGGAGGCGGTGCATGTCGCCTGCGCCATCCGCGGCGGAGCATCATTGGTCCACGGCGTCCAGATGCGTAACGTCTCACAAAAGTTGTCAATGTAACGGCCCGTCTCCGACGTTTATCGTTCTTACGGTGTTATGGAGCTCACGTGACTGAGATATTGCACTTCAGAATGCTCAAAAAGGGCATCCAACACACCCGCCCGCCCCAGGCGCGCCAATATGCGCTTCTTCCCGTGGGCTACGTTGAGGACTTTGATGAGCCGAGAACAAAGCTCGGGAAGGGGCGCATCTTGGTACGCCTGGGGCGGGCGGGTGAAATGAGACCTTTTTCAGCATCCTGATCATGGGACTGACACTGCTCGCCCGCCATAATCCGCTCGCCTCGTCCAAGCAACAACTTCGGCTGCTGGCGAATACGGCGACGTGCTCGCCGTTCGAGGATCGACTGAAACAGGCCGGCCTCCTGCCGCTTCAGGCGACCGAGATTACCGTGTTTCAAATCAACGTGGGAAAGCTCTGCAATCAGACCTGTCGCCATTGCCACGTCGATGCCGGGCCCGATCGTGAAGAACAGATGACGCGGGAGACGGCAGAGCTCTGCATTCGAGCCTTGGAAAGGACCGAGATTCCCACCGTCGATATTACCGGCGGCGCACCGGAGTTGAACCCGAATTTCCGCTGGCTTGTTGAGCAGGCGAAGGCCCTGGACCGCCATGTCATAGACCGTTGTAACCTCAGCGTCTTGCTTCTTCCGTCGCAAGCCGATCTGGCGGAGTTTCTCGCTCACCATCAGGTCGAAATCATCGCCTCGTTGCCGTACTTTCGTCCGTCTCAAACGGATGCCCAGCGCGGAGAAGGGGTCTTCGACAAGTCCGTGCGTGCTTTACAGCGGTTGAACGAACTCGGGTACGGGCGGGACGGCAGCGGATTGACGTTGAACCTGGTTCACAATCCGGTCGGGGCATTCTTGCCGCCTAAGCAGGATGCCATCGAAGCTCAATTCCGGCGGGAACTCTTGCACCGGCACGGGGTGATTTTCAATCGTCTGTATACGATCACCAACATGCCGATCAGTCGCTTCTTGGAGTTTCTCGTCGAGACCGGCAACTATGACGCATATATGGCGAGGCTCGCGACGGCGTTCAATCCGGACGCGGCGGCTGGGGTGATGTGCCGCTATACGCTCTCGGTCGGATGGGACGGCACGCTGTACGACTGCGACTTCAATCAAATGCTCGACTTGCCTGTGGGCTATGATGCGCCGAGACATATCCGCGACTTCGACTTCCAGCACCTCCACACCCGCCGGATCTTGGTCGGTAATCACTGCTATGGCTGCACCGCCGGGGGCGGCTCCTCCTGCGGCGGCTCGTTGACGTAACCTTCGTTCCTCGATCTTCCTCATTGAAGATTGCAAATACGGTTTGCGCCTGAATAGGACAATTTGGTATCCTAACTACAGAGTTTAGACATTCTAATTACAGGCCGTATCTTACTGACGACCACTTATTCTCGAAGAGAGACTCCGCCATGGCTCGATTCGGATTGCGGAACTCGAAGGCGAATGCCGGCGCCTTGCTGCACGAATACCATCGTAAGCTGGAGAATCTCTTTGGGGCCTTTGAGAAATCGAAGGACAAACGAGCTCAGAAGCGGATCGTGTCACAGATGCTGGGAGAAGTACGTGCCCATGCTAGCGCCAAAGAAAAGCTGTTTTTTGCCGCCTTAAGCACGGGAAGCGGAAGTAAGGAGATGGCGCGTCTTGTGGATGAGGCGCTCGAAGAGGGTCATGTTGCCGGTTTGCTCATGAGTAAAGTCGAAGCCTTACGCATGTCCAACAAGCGGTACACCGAGGATCTCGCAACGATTGCCGAAAGTATTCAGCATCATGTACGCGAGCAAGAAAAAGGCTTATTTCGCACGGCATGCACAACGAAACTCGCCTTGGCTCGATTGGGTCAGGGCTCAGGTCCGGTTCCAAATCAAAGCAGACCTTCCCGCATGGCACGACGAAAGGCTATGGCGCAACGCCAATAATCTGCATTCGTCGAGAGCGCCTACCTGTCGTTTCCTGTTCCCGTAGCCGGCCTCGCTTCCATAGCAATCGCCGATATTTCATGCCAATCCTTCGGATCATCGCTGTCCGACCGGACCAGATGGACGGCTGTCGCGCCGAAAGTCATTCGAAGATCAGGAGGCAGCGCGCCGATCAATTCCTGCTTCAGTTCGGTGGGATACAGACCGTACAGGAGGCTGACATGAGGCATGTAGACATCTCTTCCGGCATGGCTGAATAGATGTCGCGCTTGCGTACGGGCCTCCATGAGCTGCGGGGTGTCCACCGCTTTCATGAACACACATTGGAAATACTCGTCCCGGTATGCCGGCTCGATCAGGATGATCGGAAACGGCCGGAGTCGTTGCGCGAGCTGCTTCGTCCGGCGGCGGTGCTCTTCCTCAGTGCCGCTGAGAGGACTCAGCAACGTGACATGCGGCTCGAAGATCGGGGCCTTCAACTTGTCGGCCAACTCCCGTATCGCCGACGCGAGTCTCTCATATGCTTCCCCTGACGGTTTCAGCCAAAGATGATAACTCGGCATTCAATGCACCTACAGGCTGCTCAAAAAGGGCATCTATCGCATCCTCCCTCCCCAGACACGCCAAGACGTACCCTTTCCCTCGCGGCCGCAGGCGAAGTCAAAGCCGGAGGTGTAGCGATATTCTCACCCGCCCAACCCTGAGCCGGCCGAGACCGGCTCTTTTCCCAACGCTACGTTGAGTACTTTTTTGAGCCGAGAACAAAGCTCGGAAAGGAGCGCGTCTCGGCGCGCTTGGGGCAGGGCGGGTGTGAAGGCAGTTTTTTTTTCAGCACCCTGCTATAAGTAGCCATTGCTGCGGAACCATGCTAATGCATCGCGAACGGCCGGTTCGATGGGATGGCGAGGGTAATCAAGTTCGCGAATGCCCTTCGAGCAATCGTACTGTTGCATGTGATCCAGCATCTCAACGAAGAAGCCGGGAACCGGCGCCGGCTTTCTGAGCACGGTTCGGAACGCCCAGTCACCGAATTTGGAGCCATAGCGAGCCACTCCAAACGGCACGGGAATCATCGGTGGCCGCACACCGGCCACCCGGGCGATGAGGGCATTCAGGTCTCGTTGCGTCGTGTTCCAGTTCCCCAGGATGTATCGCTCCCCGACGCGACCCCGTTCGGCGGCTTTGATCAGACCGACGGCGACATCCCGCACATCAATCGCGTTCATCTGAGCCTGCACATACGCCGGCATCTGGCGCTTGGCGATCATTAGAATCTGCATGCCGCTCGTGGGCTTGCTGTCATACGGGCCATAGCAACCCGTCGGATTGACGACCACCGCCGGCACGCCATTTCGCGCAGCGTCGAACACCGCCGTCTCCATCGCCGCCTTAGACATCAGATAGGGGTTGTCGGGATACAGCGAGACGAACGGACAGTCTTCGCTGGCGAGACTTGTCCGGTCCGGCGGAAATCCGATCGTCGTGAGGGTGCTGATAAAGACGAGGCGCTCAATGCCAGGCGACGCGCGCCTGACGGCGGTGAGCAAATTGTTCGTTTCGCCCAGTGCTTGAGAGATTGCGGCCTGGACCGGAATCGTGGATGAAGGGTAATAGCTCGCCGCCTGATAGACGACCTGGACACCTTGGCACGCACGAGCCAGCGAGCCTGGGTCATTCAGGTCGCCTGTCACCCGCTCGATATCCAGCTCGATCAACGTGTCGACTCGACCGGCCGGCCTGGTCGGTCTGACCATTGCCCGAACCTGATATCCCTTCGTCAACAGCGCGCGGACAAGGTTTGAGCCCAAGAAGCCGGTCGCGCCGAGGACAAGCACTTTCATCTTTCACAACAGAAGGAAAGGGATACGTGTGTTCTGAGGTAGCAGGCAAAGGCCGAAGCCACTATTATCCCATACCTTTATGCCCCTCAGATCCCATGCCTTACTTTCCTTTCATCTTGTTCGGATCCTGATAAATCATCAGATGCGCAAATGGTGTGCCGTCAAACATGATATAGGTCCCCGACGGATTAGGAAGCGTCGGAAGCTTGACATCTTTTGAATCGAACGGCCACATCAACATCCAATGTGGCGGCTCCTTCACCATCTTGGCGCCCGGTTCTTCGTTCATGAGAATCTTGCCGTCTTTCTCCCAGTGAAACCCGCCGCGCGCCATGTACGAGATGCCGGGGACCGTGTTGTTCGGTTTGTCTTTCTTGGTGACCAGCGCATCCACCCATTGCCCCACCGCCGCATCAAAGCACATGGGGTCCGGCTCAGGCCGCATGTTGACGCTAGGGATACAGGTAAAGCCGTTCGTGCCCTTTCTGGCTTCCACCAGTTTCCCATCTTCTCCGGGTAGCATCACGGTGGCGTCCTTGGAAATGTGCGTCGGCGCCGCGCTCTGCGCGAGTTTGATCAGCTCCTCTTGTGACATGGATTTCAAGTCTTTGCCCCTGCCCTTTTTGTGCCCTTTCTCGGTCGCCATCGCCATGATGCCCACGCTTAAACACAATATTGCTATTCCCGCTATGCGTATGAACTGTTTCATGACGCCCTCCTGTCAGAGAATGTTCAGCTCTCAGCGTTCGGCAATCATCTCTTACTGACAGCCGACCGCTGAGAGCCATCCCGCTACGCCGCCTCTTTCATTGACTCGAAGACCCGGTCCGCCTTGGCCGCCATATAAAAATCGCTCTCTGTAAGACCGCTGATCTTGTGTGTCCAGATCTCCACCTTGCACTTCCCCCAGGCAAGGTAAAAGTCGGGATGGTGCCCTTCGGCTTCGGCGATCGCGCCGACCTTGTTCACGAAGTCCAGCGCCTTGGCGAAGTCTTGAAAGGTGTACAAGCGCTCCAGGTGCCCGTCCTTGTTCAATTGCCAGCCAGTGCCCAGTTGTTTCAGCAGATCTTCGGCCTTAACTCGCTCCAGCGGCGGCACGCCGCCCCGACACGGCACGCATTTGTTGTCAGCTAGCCCCATGTGATCCTCCCTGCTTCATCGCCCTGTGTTCGTTGAACCAATTAGGATTGTAAAAGGACCGCGCAACTTCGGCAACCACGTCGAGGGACGGCCTCGAACCA
>JBOHOS010000459.1:0-4854 GCA_050731295.1 Nitrospiraceae bacterium
GCGGCGCAGTCCATCGGCGAGCCGGGAACGCAGCTCACGATGAGAACCTTTCACATCGGCGGAACCGCGAGCAAGGTGGTCGAGCAGACGGTATTGGAGGCCAAGCATGCCGGCGCGCTGAAGTTTATGAGTTTTGACGCCAAGAAAAACGCCGATGTTCACAACGGCACGATCGCCGTCAAGAACAAAGATGGCGAGTGGGTCGTCATGAACCGAAACGCCAAGATCGCGATCTACGATGAGAATGGTCGCGAGCGGGAGAAATACCCCGTGGTCTATGGCGCTCGAATCAAAGTTAAAGACGGCGGCCGCGTCGAGGCAGGTCAGAAGTTAGTGGAATGGGACCCGTATTCATTGCTGATTTTGACCGACGTCGGCGGCAAGGTGGCCTATGGGGATATCGTCGAAGGCGTGACCATGAAGGAAGAATTCGATGAGGTCACGGGTCTGTCCCGCAAGGTCGTCATCGAGCATACAGGGGCCACGTTGCGGCCTCGTATTTCCATCAAGGATGAAGGCGGCAAGACGGCGAAAGTCTCCAGCGCCGCCGCGGTGGCGCGGTATCTTTTGCCGGTCGGTGCGCATATTCTAGTTGAGAAAGGCGGATCTGTGCATCCGGGCGATGTGCTGGCGAAGATTCCACGGGAGACGACGAAGACCAAAGATATCACCGGCGGTCTGCCTCGCGTCGCCGAACTGTTCGAAGCCAGAAAGCCGAAAGAGCAGGCCGTCATTAGCGAAATCGACGGAGAAGTGTCGTACGGCGGGTTCGTCAAGGGGATGCGAAAGGTGCTGGTCGATAACAAGCTTGGAGATGTCAAAGAGTATTTCATCCCCAAAGGAAAGCACGTCAACGTCCATGAAGGCGATTGGGTCCGGGCCGGTGAGCCGCTCATGGACGGATCCGCGAACCCGCACGATATTCTTGATGTGTTGGGTCCGAAAGAACTGCAGAAATATCTCGTAGATGAAGTGCAGGATGTGTATCGGCTGCAAGGCGTCTCGATCAACGACAAGCACATCGAGATTATCGTGCGCCAGATGCTGCGAAAAGTGAGGATTGAAGATCCGGGCGACACGGAATTCCTCCCCGGCAGTCAAGTGAGCAAATTTTCGTTCGACGATGAAAATGAACGAGTCCTTGCCAATGGCGGCAAGCCGGCGCTGGGAAAGCCGGTCCTTCTCGGCATCACGAAGGCGGCGCTGACAACGGACAGCTTCATTTCTGCCGCATCCTTCCAGGAAACAACTCGAGTGCTGACGGAAGCATCGATCAATGGCCGGGAAGATCCGCTGTTGGGTTTAAAAGAAAATGTGATCGTCGGCCGTCTGATTCCGGCCGGTACCGGATTCGACGAATATCGAGACACCTATGTTATCAGTCCACGGCAGGAAGCGCCTGTGCCGGCTTTGGCCACTGAGCCTGCCGAGATCGGACAGGACACACACAAAACCGATGGGGATGCAACCGTCGGATGAGCGCGGGAACAGCTTATTCAGCTTGACACGGTACGGTTGCTTCATTATAATCCCTCGGCTTTGGGCAGGCGTGAGTGAAATGATGAGGAGTGCATGCCAACGATTAATCAGTTAGTGCGTAAGGGCCGGCGGCTCGCCGAGGGAAAGACCAAGAGCCCGGCGCTCAGACGGTGTCCCCAAAAACGCGGCGTGTGCATTCGCGTGTATACCTCGACACCGAAGAAGCCGAATTCCGCCTTACGCAAGGTGGCGCGCGTTCGTTTGACGAATGGGATGGAGGTGACTTCCTATATCCCCGGTGTCGGACACAATCTTCAAGAGCATTCCATCGTGCTCGTTCGCGGCGGGCGCGTGAAAGACTTGCCAGGTGTCCGGTATCACATCGTGCGCGGCGCGCTCGACGCGGTGGGCGTTGCCAATCGAAAGCAGAGCCGATCGAAGTACGGCGCGAAACGCCCGAAGTAGACTCCGCATTGTATTTAAAGGATAGAAGGATATGCCGAGGCGACGAATATTCGGACAACGGGACGTGCAGCCGGATCCCCGTCATCATGACAAGGTGGTCGGCAAATTCATCAACATGTTGATGTCGGGGGGGAAAAAAAGCACGGCGGAGCAGATTTGCTTCGGGGCGTTTGACGTCATCCAGGAAAAAACGGGGAATGATCCGCTAAAGGTCTTCCGAGCGGCGATCGACAATGTGAAGCCGGTGGTTGAAGTGAAGTCGCGCCGCGTCGGTGGCGCGTCTTATCAGGTTCCGGTGGAGATCCGGCCGGTTCGTCGAATGTCGCTCGCCTTGCGCTGGATCGCTCAATATTCGAAGGCCCGCGGCGGCAAAAGCATGTCGGAGAAGTTGGCCGGTGAATTATTGGATGCAGCGAATAATACCGGCGCATCGGTCAAGAAGCGGGAAGATACACATCGAATGGCTGAGGCCAACAAGGCCTTTGCCCATTATCGCTGGTAGGCGGTTCGAGAAAGGGTTTTCATCGTGCTGCAGTCGGGCCACGCTGCGAAGGGGCAGGCGGTTGCCCTGCAACCGCAGCCCAGCCGTTAAGGGTGGCCGCTGCAGCATCGTTGTTTTGGGAGGGGCCCGTGGCCAGGCGAGTATCCCTGGATCGAACAAGAAATCTCGGCATTATGGCGCATATCGATGCCGGCAAGACGACGACGACCGAACGTATCCTTTTCTATACCGGTGTGTCGCACCGAATGGGTGAAGTCCATGATGGCGCGGCGACCATGGATTGGATGGAGCAAGAGCGGGAGCGAGGTATCACCATCACGTCGGCCGCCACCACCTGTTTTTGGCATGACTATCGGATCAATATTATTGATACGCCGGGTCACGTCGACTTTACGATTGAGGTCGAGCGGTCGTTGCGCGTTCTGGACGGTGCGGTGGCGGTTTTCGATTCGGTGCAGGGAGTGGAGCCGCAATCCGAAACCGTGTGGCGCCAGGCGGATAAGTACCGTGTTCCTCGAATTGCTTTCATGAACAAGATGGATCGTATCGGGGCGGATTTCTTTGCCAGCGTGCAGTCGCTCGTCGATCGTCTGGGCGCCAATCCGGTTCCGATTCAATTGCCGATCGGCCGCGAGGCCGAGTTCAGGGGGGCCATCGATCTGGTCCAAATGAAAGCCTATGTTTACGACGATGAATCGTTGGGAGCAAAATACAAGGTGGAAGAAATTCCCAGCGATATGGCGGAACTGGCCAAAGAGTATCGTGAAAAAATGCTCGAAGCGGTGGCTGAGCATGATGAACAGGTGCTGGAACGGTATCTCAACGGCGAGACGTTGAGCGAGGCTGAAGTTAAGAAGGCCGTTAGGGCTGGGGCTATCGCCATGAAGATTACCCCCGTGCTGTGCGGATCGGCCTTCAAGAACAAAGGTGTGCAACAACTCTTGGATGGAATGGTCGACTATCTCCCGTCCCCGCTCGACATTCCACCCGTCATTGGGGTTGATCCGGATACCGGCAAAGAGTTGAAGCGTCAAGCCAGTGATGACGAACCGTTCGCAGCACTGGCGTTTAAAATCATGACCGATCCTTTTGCCGGGCAACTGACCTATTTTCGGGTCTACTCGGGGACCCTCAAAACCGGAACGTCGGTCTACAACATTACCAAGAACACCAAGGAGCGGATCGGCCGGCTCCTGAAAATGCACGCGAACAAGCGTGAAGACATTGATACGGTCTACGCCGGAGATATCGCTGCCGCGGTGGGGCTGAAGGGAGCCACCACCGGCGATACGCTGTGCGATGAGAAACATCCTGTCCTGCTCGAAGTCATGAAATTCCCTGAACCCGTTATTGCGATGGCGATTGAGCCTAGGACGAAGCAAGATCAGGAGAAGCTCGGGTTCTCTCTTCAGAAGCTAGCCCAAGAAGACCCCTCGTTCCGCGTTCGTACCGATGAGGAAACCGCGCAAACCATCATTGCGGGCATGGGCGAGTTACATCTCGAAATCATCGTAGATCGGCTGCTCCGCGAGTTTAAGGTCGAAGCGAACGTCGGGAAACCGGAGGTGGCTTTTCGCGAGACCATCCGCCGTCAGGCTGAGGCCGAGGCAAAATATATTAAGCAGACCGGTGGCCGAGGGCAATATGGCCATGTAGTCTTGACCGTCGAGCCCAGTGAGTCGGGTGTGGGATTCGAATTCGTGAACAAGGTTGTGGGAGGAGCCATTCCGCGAGAGTACATTCCTGCAATCGAGAAAGGCGTGAAGGAGCGGATGGAGACAGGGATATTAGCTGGCTATCCGCTGCGCGATGTTCGCGTGACCGTGATTGATGGGTCATACCACGATGTCGATTCCAATGAAATGGCCTTCAAGATTGCCGGTTCGATGGGATTTCAGGATGCCTGCCGAAAAGCCGATCCGGTGCTGCTGGAGCCGATCATGAAAGTCGAGGTGTTGGTTCCCCAGGAATATATGGGCGATGTGATCGGGAACCTCAATGGCCGGCGTGGAAAGATACAGGGGATCAAAGTGCGCGCCGGCTCTCAAGCCATTGAAGCAGCTGTTCCGCTCAGTGAAATGTTTGGGTATGCGACAGACCTCCGTTCACGCACACAGGGCCGAGCCACCTATAGTATGGAATTTGAGCGTTACGAACCGGTTCCCAAGCAAATTGCCGAGCAGATAATCGCCAAAAATCGAGGGGAGTGACGCTGCATCGACAAGGGTTTATCCGGTCGCCGCAATTGAGTGAAGAGGCGCCCGGCTTAGCAAGGTCGGGAAGAAGGAGGGGGACATGGCGAAGTCGAAGTATGAGCGGCGCAAGCCCCACGTCAATATTGGGACGATCGGGCACGTGGACCATGGGAAGACGACGCTCACCTCGGCCCTGACGAAGGTGATGGGGGA
>JBOHOS010000460.1:0-3189 GCA_050731295.1 Nitrospiraceae bacterium
GCGCTTCAGGACACGGTCACATTCACCTCCGATAATCCAATGACGTGTCCCATGCCGGGTGGGTGGGAGTGTCAGCCGCAACTTGCGTCTTCCCACGGTCGCGACGGAGTTGGAGAGGACGGCCAGGCGGTCCACCATCTCGATCCACAGTCTCAGATCGTCCATGTCGGCATCACGATCACGCCGGAAATGTCCGGCAATCCTTCAACTGTCCCTTCCGAAGTCTTACCCTCTGTCATCACACAAGTAGTTTCTCTTACAGTCCTCCGCATTTGATTCCGCGCCTTTGACTTTCGATTTCCGATCTTCAAATTCGTAAATTGCCTTTCCTGCCCGGCGCAAAGGACTGAAGCGCAGGCCGCTTGTTGTCACGGCTGAACCCTTTCCCCTAGCGTCAGATCGGCAGGGGCATAAGGAGAGCGTCATGAAGAATATGGTTCAATTTGGTCTTGCCGTCTTGCTGATGGCCGTTGTGATCTCGGTCGTTCCCGTACACGCGCAAACGGCTCCCCCGGCCACGCAGGAATTGCCGGATTTGGTCAATGAGGCTTTGGCCCGTAACCCCGAATTGCAGGCCATGCGGCAACAATGGGAGGCCGCCTCGAATCGGATCACGCAATCGCGCACACTGCCCGATCCGACTCTCGGAGTGCAGTTCTGGAATTTTCCAGAGTCGTTCAATGTCACCCATGCGCAAAACACGATCATCAGCCTTTCGCAAAAGTTTCCGTTTCCGGGCAAGCTGGATCTCCAAGGGGAGGTGGCGGGCCGCGCAGCCGGGATCACCGAGCAGGCCTTGCACGCGAAAGAGCGGGACCTGATCGCGCGCGTCAAGCAGACCTACTACGACCTGTTCTTCGCGCACAAGGCGATCCAGATCCATCTGGATGAGATTGATCTGCTCAAACAGTTCTTCGAGATTGCCATGGCTAAGTTCCGAACCGGGAAAGGCAGCCAGGTCGATGTCCTGAAGGCTCAGCTCGAGCAGTCGACCCTTCATCAGGAACTCCCGGTGCTGGAACAGCGTCGGGATACCGTTCAAGCGAAGCTGAACACGCTCAGGGACCGAGATCCACACATCAGCGTGAGTGTGCCTCCGGACCCTGTTCCGATAAGATTCGACGGGCTGCCGGAGGACCTGTATCGCCTGGCCTTGGGAGACAGGCCGGAATTGAAAGCGGCCAAGCTAGCCATTGAACGGAATGAGCGGTCCCGGGCATTCGCGGAGCGCCAGTACTATCCCGATCTCGAGGTGGCGTTCCAGCGCTTTCAGAACTTTCAAGCTCCCGATGGGTTTGGGGCCATCGCCATTGTGAACCTACCCTTCGCCTTCTGGACCAAGCCCAAATACGACGCCTCGGTGCGGGAGGCGAAGGCAGCCGCGGCGGCCGCCAATGCGGACTACCACGCCTGGCAGAACCTGACTCGCTTTCAAATTAACGAGCTGCTGGCGAAAGTCCGGGCACAGGAACGGGTGGCGGAACTGTATCGGACGACCATCCTGCCACAAGCCCAGCAGAGTCTAGAGTCTGCGCGAGCCGGCTATCGTACCGGCAGAGCAGACTTTTTAGATCTCATTGAGGCCGAGCGTGCCTTGCGGGAGCTCCAGCTTGCGTATTATCGGGCCGTCGTGGAACGGGAGAACCAACTGGCCGCGCTCGAGCAGGTCACGGGAAGCAAATTCTGAACGAGGAGGAAACAGATGGGCATGATCTTCACTCGAACACGAACGTTATGGATGGCCATTGGGGTGGGGAGCCTTCTCCTGATTGGCGGATGGCTGCTGCTGCGCGAGCCGGATCAAGACCGCCCCTCCTCACGAAGCGACATGGCAATGCCGGAGATGCAGACAGAGCAGACGCAACCGCCGAACTTAGCTGCCGATGCAGGCTCCTCTCAGGCATACGCGATGGTGACGCCGTTCAAGCAGCAGTTGATCGGTGTCACCACGGCGGTCGTGGAGAAGCGTCGGCTCGAGACCACCGTCCGAGCGGTAGGGCGAGTGGACTATGACGAGCAGCGGATTGCTCATGTCAACTTACGGATCTCGGGATGGGTGGAAGATTTGTTTGTGGACTACACCGGGCAGCTCGTCCGGAAAGGCCAACCCCTGTTCACAGTCTACAGCCCGGATTTAGTCGCGACTCAGGACGAATATCTGCTCGCGCTGAAAAGCCGCGACAAGGTCAAGGAGAGTCCGCTTCCCGAAGTCCGGGAGCAAGCGGAGCAGATGGTTGAGGCAGCCCGGGAGCGGCTACGCCTGTGGACCTTGTCTGATCGGCAAATCGATGAGCTGGCTCAACGGGGCAAGCCCCAGACCTATGTGACGATTTTTTCGCCGATTGCCGGATATGTGACCGACAAGAAAGTCTTTAAGGGGATGTTTGTCCAACCTGAGATGCGGCTGTACACAATTGCCGACCTCTCCAAGATTTGGGTCAACGCCGAGATCTACGAGTACGAAGTGCCGTTCGTGAAGGTCGGCCAGTTGGGCACTCTGAGCTTCTCGTCCTATCCAGGAGAAACATTTCATGGACGAGTCTCCTACATCTATCCATATCTGAATGAGCAGACGCGGACGGTCAAGGTCCGGCTAGAACTGCCGAATTCGGGTTTGCGGCTCAAGCCGGAGATGTATGGCGATGTCCTGTTCACGATCAATCGCGGGAATCAAGTGGCGATTCCCGAAGCAGCATTGCTCGATTCCGGGACGCGGAAACTTGTGTTTCTCGTCAGAGGGGAGGGGCTCTTTGAACCGCGCGTGGTCAAAGTGGGCCCGAAGATCGGATCGTACTATGAGGTCCAAGAAGGCATCACGCCTGGAGATCGCGTCGTCACGTCGGGGAATTTCCTCATCGACTCGGAAAGCAAGCTGATGGCCGCAACCAATATGATGGGCGCCTTGGGCATGGGCGGCATCAAAATGGAGCAGGCCCAGATGGGTGAGATGGACATGGGTGGCATGAAGATGGGCGCTCCAGCGGCGGGAGCAAAGTCTGAGTCAGACCAGGAAAAGAAAGTAGACGGACTCTTCATCACACTGGCGACTGACCCTGCAACCCCACGCATTGGCGAGAATCGCGTTCGAGTGCAGGTGTCGGGTCTCTCCGAAAAAGAGCTTTCGAGCATCACCGTGAAGCTGACCTATACCATGCCGATGCCCGGAATGGTTCCGGCCACAATTCCGAT
>JBOHOS010000461.1:0-4113 GCA_050731295.1 Nitrospiraceae bacterium
GCGTTTCCGGCGTTCGTGTGTACTCTTAGCCTCATCTGTGTGATTTTTTCAGCGACAACGGTCCTGTCCGCTCCTGAACGTAGGCCGCCCAGCTCTCCTTCCACCCGCTCGCCGTTGGAGCATGCCAAGAACCTCATCGAGACGCGCCAGGAAGCAGCTGCCGTCACCACACTGAAGAAATTTCTGGCCTCCTCACCTCGCCCGGATGACGTCGACGACGCCTATCTGCTGATGGCCGTGGCATTGATCGGCATGAAACAGCCTGAGGAGGGTATCACGTTCCTGAACCAGCTCCTGTCGGAATTTCCGACCTCCGATCTGGCGGGGCGAGCCCGACTGATGTTAGGAGCGGCGCAAATCGAGTTGGGAGATTTCGAGTCGGCGCTGACGGCGCTCACCGGAGTGCGGGCCATACCACCTACGCTTGATCTGAAACGTCAAGCGCTTCGCCTGATCGGAGAGGTTCAGATCAAGAAGGGAGAGTTTCTCAAGGCCATCCAGGTATGGGTGGAAGAACTCGGTCTTTCTCCTGAGCCGCAGCGGCCGGAGGTGCGGCAGCGCATTCGAGACACGGTCCTGGAAAAGCTGGACAAGAAAGGATTGCTGCGCCTTCGCGATACGTTTCCGACTGAATTTCCCGGGGATCTTGCTCTCATTCGGCTGATTGAAATTCAGACCGCCAAAGGAGAGGAACATCTGGCGGAACGGAACGCTCGCGTCTTCCTCAATCGTTTTCCCAACCATGACTATGCGCCAGCGGCAAGCGACATTCTCCGGTCCCTCAAAGACAAGCTCAAAACCAGCCAGCAGATCATCACAGCGGTCCTCCCGCTATCAGGCCGTCTGCAACAGTTCGGGATTGACTCGTTAAACGGAATTCAACTGGCGCTGGAAAAGGGAAAAGAAACCTTGGGGCTCACGTCGATCGCCCTCAAAGTCATCGACAGCGAAACGGACAAGGCGGTCCTTCGCATGGAGCTTTCCGACACGCTCGCTGAACACCGGCCATTGGCGGTCATCGGGCCGCTCCTCTCACGCGACCTGCAGATGGTGGCCGGATTGGCCGAGCAAACGGACACCCCGTTTATCACCCCGTCCTCGACGATGGCCGATGTTCATCGTCTCGGTAATTATGTGCTCAGCACCGCCATGACTCATCCTCAACAGGTCCAGCGCATGGCCGAGCACGCGCTCGGCAATCTCGGCTACCGTCGCTTCTGCATCCTGTACCCGGACACCACGTACGGGCAAGAACTGGCTCACCTGTTCGGGTTGGAAGTGCGCAAGCGAGGCGGCGAGTTGATTGCCGTGGAATCCTATAAGGAGACCGACACGGATTTCGGACCGCAGATCCGCCGTCTGAAGGAAGAGGACCTCAAACGGCACGGCCAAGCCGAAACCACCAAAACCAGCAAGGGCGCGGTGAAAACCATTTATACGCCGGGCTTTGATGCTATTTTTCTTCCCGCTGACTCCGCCCAGGTCGCGTTGATCGCCCCGCAGTTGCTCTTTTACGATGTGAAGGTCCATATGCTCGGCAGCAATACCTGGAATTCCTCCGACCTGTTCCGCCTCGCCGATCGGTCGATTGACGGCAGCATCTTCGTGGACGGATTCTTTATCGACAGTCCGGATCAGAATGTTCGGGAGTTCGTCGATCGATACCGGCGACGGTACCAATCCGACCCCTCGCTCTTTTCCGCGCAAGCGTATGATGCGATGCGGGTCGTGCTGGAGGCGATACGAAAAGGGGCCTCATCGGGCCAGGCCGTGTACGAGCAATTGGTCACGACCACCGACCTGCCGGCACTGACGGGAACCGCGGCGTTCGGGCCCGGTGGAGTACTGAACCGCCGGTTGTTTATCATTTACGTCAAGGGCGGCAAACTCGTTCAACTCAATTAAGACGTCCTAAGACGTCCGGCAGAGCATGAACTCTCTCGCTGAAATCCTGCACACCATCTCCTACATGGCGCTTCCGTTATTTCTCGCCATGGTGCTGCACGAGTACGCGCATGGATGGGTGGCCAATCATTACGGGGACGCGACCGCACGCCTGCAAGGGCGATTGACCCTCAACCCGCTGGTCCACATCGATCCGTTCGGGAGCATCATTCTGCCGCTCATCTGCCTGCTGCTCCCGGGCGGGTTCTTTCTCGGATGGGCCAAGCCGGTCCCGATCAATCCCGCTCAGCTTCGAAACCCACGACGCGACATGGCCCTGGTCGCCGCGGCCGGGCCCGGGATGAATCTTCTTCTGGCCATCGCCAGCGCCATCTTATTTAGCGCGATCCTGTCCATCGACCCCACACTGTCTTCGTATTGGTCGCAACAGCCTGCCGTGACCCCGCGCCGCGATGTTCTTGGCATGCTGTTGCTGCCTCTGGCCGTCATGTCGGCCTATTCGATTTTGATCAATCTTCTGCTGATGCTGTTCAACCTCATCCCCATCCCACCCCTTGACGGAGGACGAATCATGACGAGCCTCCTGCCTTCGCGCTGGGCGATGTCGATGGCCCGATTGGAGCCATACGGAATGCTCATCATCGTGGGTCTCATCATGTTGGACCCGCACATTCATGTCATTCAGACCATCACCGGCACGCTGGTCAATGTGATGGCCGGCGCCATCCTGTCGACGGTGGGGGTACACTGAATCATGGCGAGAAGACGCGTGTTGAGCGGCATGCAACCCAGCGGTTTGCTGCATTTGGGCAATCTCCTGGGCGCGCTGGACAACTGGAAGGTTCTACAGGAAACGTATGAATGCTTCTTTTTCGTGGCGGATTGGCACGCGCTCTCGACAAACTATGCCGACACGAGCCGCATCCGAGAATTCAGCCGCGAGATGCTGATCGACTGGCTGGCCGCCGGAATCGATCCCCAACGATCCACCGTCTTCGTGCAGTCGGGTAACCCGGATCATGCCATCCTGCATCTGCTGCTGTCGATGATTGTGCCCATCCCGTGGCTCGAACGAAATCCGACCTATAAGGAGAAGCAGGAGCAGATCAAGGAGCGCGATCTGTCAACCTACGGCTTTCTCGGCTATCCCGTTCTGCAAGCGGCGGACATTCTTATCTATCAGGCGGACTTCGTGCCGGTCGGGAAAGATCAGCTCCCGCATTTGGAGCTGACGCGCGAGCTGGCGCGCCGCTTCAACAGCCTATACAAGCCGGTCTTCCCGGAGCCGCAGGAACTGCTCACGAATTTTCCCAAAGTGCTCGGGACCGACGGCCGCAAGATGAGCAAGAGTTACGGCAACACGATCAATCTTTCCGACGCGGAACCGGTCGTTCGCCAGAAGTTAAAAACCATGGTCACAGACCCCGCCCGCGTCAAACGCACCGACCCCGGCAATCCCGATATCTGCCCGGTCTATGACTTTCATAAAATCTTCTCGCCCGCGACGGTGATCGAGCGGGTCAATCGCGAATGCCGCACCGCCGAGATCGGCTGCATCGACTGCAAGAAACTGGCGGCGGACGCCATGGTGGAACGTCTGACCCCGATCTGGGACGCCCGCAAAAAACTGACCGGTGATACCGACCAAGTCAACGACATCGTACGCGAAGGCGGCAAGCGCGCCGCCACGGTCTCCCATCTGAAGCTGGACGAAGTGAGGAGCGCCATGAAGATTTAACAGGATGCTGAAAAAGCCCATCAGCTTCGTTCTCGCATCGCTCAAGACCTCAACGTACCGCACAGAGTACGCTTCGGCCTTTCGCTCGCTGCGGCCTTGCTGAGTGGCCTTTTTGAGCATCCTGGGGAAGGGTCCAAAGCCTCATCGATCTTCTTAATGGCGGCTGTTCCAACAATGCCCAAGGAGTATTTCCGCAGCCTGTTAGAAGCAGACAACTGACGACACTTCACCCCAGCCCGGTCCATCGCTCTGGCAGCCCATGAACTCTCTCGCTCCCGTCCTCATAACTGTTCTGATCTTCGGCGCATCCAATATTGCCATGGCGGAACAACCTTGTGACCGCTATTCAATCGGTAAACAAAAACGCTGCGAAACACTCTGGAAACAGATCAACGACGAAGCGGTCACCGAGATGGCGCAATTCGGCACCAATCAATTGAAACGCCGCGAAGAAGGCAAGATCACCGCCG
>JBOHOS010000462.1:0-6701 GCA_050731295.1 Nitrospiraceae bacterium
ACAGGAACCTGAGTCGCATTCCATGGCGACCGCGCTGGGTCGATGAGAGCCCCACAGTAGTTCGTCTGATTGCCATGCCTGGTGAACGAGCATGAAAAGCGGAACAGTCGCGATTGTCGGGCGCCCCAACGTGGGGAAGTCCACACTGCTCAACACGCTGCTCAAGGAAAAAATTGCCATCGTCTCGGACAAGCCGCAGACGACGCGCACCCGCATTCTCGGTGTTGTCCACCGGCCAGACGCGCAGATCATCTATTACGACACGCCGGGCCTACACCAGGCCCAACATCAGCTCAATAAGCGCATGGTCCGGACGGCATTGGAGACGATGCGCGAGGTGGACTTGCTGTACGTGATGATCGAAGCCACTGCTTCATCCCCCGGTCCGGGTGACCGGGCCGTCATTCAACAGGTGGCGGAGGTGATCCGAAAGAGCCGTCAGCCGGCGTTCCTGCTCATCAACAAGGTCGATCTGGTGAAGAAGGCAAGACTGTTACCGTTGATCGATGTGGTCCGCTCCTTGCTGGAGTGGACGGAAGTCGTGCCCATGTCGGCCAAAACCGGCTTGAACGTGGACCGACTTTTGGATCTGACCGTGAACGTCTTACCCGAGGGAGAGGCTCAGTACGGTGAGGAGGTGATCACCGACCAGTCGATGCGGTCTCTGGCCGCGGAGATTATTCGTGAAAAGGTGCTTGAGAAAACGAGAGAAGAGGTGCCGTATTCCGTGGCCGTGGACATCGATCAGTTCGTTGAAGAAGGCAAACTGGCCCGTATCGCCGCCACCGTGCTGGTTGAAAAGGAATCGCACAAAGCGATTGTGATCGGAAAGCACGGAGAACGGCTCAAGGCCATCGGGACGTATGCCCGGATCGAGATGGAGCGGTTGTTCGGCATGAAAGTATTTTTGCAACTATGGGTGAAGGTGCGAGAAGCATGGCGCGAGGACAAGCAGGTGTTGACGGCATTGGGATATTAGAAGCGTCGGACGACCAGATGCCGAAAACCCTGCGCTTCTCAAGGTAGACAGATGCAGCCGGTTGAACAAAAACGGACGCCCGATCGGGATGTCCTCAAAGAGCTGGTGAAGGAGCCTGAGAAAGGCCAGACGAAGTTCGACCTCGTGTTGGCATCGTTCCAGCGCCTGCTCCGCCGGGGCGCCATCACGAATATGGGCAAGATGCTGGGGCGAATGCATCCCGCCGATACCGCCAAGGTGATCGAGCACCTCTCCTCGCCGAAGGAGAAGCGCACGGTGTTTGAGTTGGTCCGCGGAGAGGCGCAGCGCGGGCAGGTCCTGAGCGAGTTGGATGCGGAGAATATCGAGCAAGTACTGGCCGATATGCCGCCGGCCGATGTTGCCGCCCTGCTCAAAGACCTCGGGACGGACGATGTGGCCTACCTCTTGGGTGTCCTGCCGGAAGAGCGGTCGAAAGAGATCCTGACCCTGATGAAGACGGAGGATTCGACCGAGATCGCCGACCTGCTGAAGTACCCGAAGGACACGGCCGGCGGCATCATGACGACTGAGTTCTTTTCCATGTCGGAGGATGCGACCGCGCAGGAAGCCATCCGGCGCCTCCAGCATGCCACCGATGCGGAGATGGTGTTTTACATCTATGCCACCGACAAGGAAGATCATTTAGTCGGGGTTCTCTCCCTGCGGCAGTTGTTGACGGTGCCGCCCGCAACCTCGCTGAAACACATCATGACTCGCGACGTGATCAGTGTGGCGGTAGACATGGATCAGGAAGAAGTCGCCCGCCAGGTCGCGCGTTACAATCTGCTCGCCGTGCCGGTGGTGGAGAAAGATCACACCCTGGTCGGGATTATCACCGTCGATGACGTGGTGGACGTCATCCGTGAGGAAGCGACGGAGGACATGTTGAAAATGGCCGGCGCCGCGGAGGACACGCTCTTGAAGTCTTCCAGCGTGGTGGAAGCGGCCCGGCTCCGGTTTCCGTGGCTCTTCACCAACTTGGCCGGCAGTCTGCTTTCCGGCGTCATCCTCTGGTATTTTCGCCTCACGATTCAGGAAGTGGTCGCGATCGTCAGTTTCATCCCGGTCATCGCGGCGATGGGTGGAAACGTGGGTTTGCAATCCTCTACGCTCATTATTCGAGGACTCGCGACCGGAGGAATTGAGCTGGCGGACATGTGGAAAGTATTTTTTCGTGAGGTGCGTATCGGTGTGCTATTGGGCATCGCCTGCGGCCTCCTCTTAACAGGCGCGGGGTGGTTATGGCATGGGCAATGGTTTCTGGGCATGGTGGTCGGTGTCTCATTAATGATTGCGTTTTTCGTGTCAACGAGCATGGCGACGATCATGCCGATTTTGCTCAAGCGACTCGGCGTCGATCCAGCCGTCGCGGCAGGCCCGTTTGTGACGACGGCAAACGACATTTCCGGCATCACCATCTATTTGACCCTCGCGACCTTCTTTCTGGACTATCTGAAATAACGCACGCACCTTCTTTATCTATTCGCCGCATTCGTGCTCCGATTTCGACGCGCCCAAGATGAGATGCAGGCACTCGGATGAGCAGAGCTGCACATTAGGGGATGTTGGTGGGACTGAAGATCGTATCAAGGTCCTGCAGGCCGGCGTTGGCCTGGTCAAGGTACGGACGAAATTGCTCGCCGTGGTAAGTGCGTAACACCCGCCGGTAGGCCCCCCGGGCTTCATCATAGCGCTTCCGATGCGCTAAGTATCTGCCCAGGCTCAGCCAGTTTTCAGCGGCAGCTTGGTTCGCCGTCTTAAACAAGATCCAATCGCGGTTGACCCGGTTGTCGGCGAGCGATTGCGGGTCGCGTCTGATCTCTGCGCCGACCGTCGAGGCCATCGCTTCGAGTCTTTCATTTTCGAGGATGGCCGCCCGCACGCGATCCGATTGAAGATGATCGTAAAAATTACTGATATGCTTCTTCATCGTGTCGGTGCGTTGCTGGTATAAATCCTGCGCGCAGGCAAGACATACCACGCTCAGAGCGCACGTCCAGCCGTATCCGGTAAGCTTTCGCAAATAGTCGCCTCTTGTCTAGTCTAGCAAGCCCGAACCGGCCGGAATGTGAACGCTGTTATCGACCTGAGGAAGATTGGGAACCAGTGAAAGAGGAGGGGGTGCGGGTTCCGGGTTGGATGGCGCGTCGGTCTCCATCATCTTTGCCGCCTGTATAGGAGCTGTTGCCGCTTTCACGATTAAGAGAAGTGCGGGAGAAACAAAATTTGTCATGGGCACCTCCTGCAAGTAGGAATTTCCCTTAGTCTATGATTTCATCGCAGTTCCCGCTATCGGATAAACCGGAGTTTTTACTTCCTCTGAAGCTGACACCATGCGGTGTGAGACAAGTCAGGCCGCACAAGTCGATGTTCGAGACGGACTGCTAAGCCAAGAGAAGACAGGAACTTCTGCTTGGGCTATAGTTTTAGTAAAGAAGCGAGGGGCCTTATGGAAACTATTCATGATTCGGTGCGACCGCTGCTCGTCGGTATGACGGCGGGCCTCGTGGCCGGAATTCTGGTGTTGGATGTGATGCTTCCCCTGGGTCTGGCGGGAATGCTTTATGTGGCGTTGGTAATAATTTCCCTGTGGTCGCCCAAACGGACCTTTACCCTCACCGTCGCAGGCGCTTGTACCGCCTTGATTCTCTTTGATTACCATCATGCCTCCGTCGAAAGTGAGACGACGGTGGCGATCGCGAATCGCGCTCTTGCCTTTCTTGCCATTTGGGCGACGGCGATCCTCTCTCTCCTGCGCACACGCGACCAGGAGGATATTCAAATTCTGCGGAGTTTATTGCCTTTGTGCGCAACCTGCAAAAAGATCCGCGACACACGCGGCATCTGGCATCAGCTCGAACAGTATCTGAAGGAAAACTCGCACATGGAATTTTCAAGAAGCCTGTGCCCAGAATGCCGGAAAAAATGGGTTCCTGGGGAGACGGCATAAGGCAGTGATCCCTCCTTTTTGTACCCTCGCGACGCTACCGTACCTGACCTTTTCCATGCGGCAGTCATAATTGTCGGTTAGTTTCCAATCATTCAAGCCGGACGTGTTCCGACCAGCTTCGAGATAGCCGATAATACGCCGGACATCGGTAAAACGTGCGGTGAGGAATCGCGAGGCAGGCTATCGATTTTGGGGAAGTCCAGAAATGGGGATCTGCGTACCTGGCAGCGTCTGAAAATTCTGAAAAGAGGACGGTGGAGGGGGCAACGCATTCGGCTGTGACTGGTTTGAACTGGCAGCGGTTGAGGGTGGAACGGATGAGGGGACCGGGGCGATGAATTGGGAACTAGGGAAACCGCTCTCCGGCGTGCGTTGAAGAATGCCTGTATTTCCGCTGCTGTCCCCAAACCGACGAAACCCTCCGGGGAGGACCTCCATGCTTCCGGTACCTGCGGGACTTCGTTGAAAAGAACTGGTTCCAGGCGTACGTTCGGCGCCGGACTGAGCATGAAGATCAGCTACCGGGAACGTGAGATCTAACAGAATGACAAGGAGGATGAAGGCCATGGCAAATTAGTTTTATCGTAACCATTTTTGTGCCGGCGCGCAATACGGAATTCCCCATTCCAGGCCATTTGCCGAATGGAGGACCGTCTAAACAGAGGCCGGTTAAAGCCTAGAAGGGAACCGTAAGATCGACCGATTGCAGAAGGTTGATAGGCCGGCCGAACCGGATGAATGAATCAATCGTCGCGCAGTGCTGATTGAGAACTCACGCGTCTTATCACTTCCGATACAGGTTTTTATCTCTTTCGATAGCCGTCTCATTCATGACAGTTCTAAACCGCTCTCCTTTTCATTAACGATTTCATTGCGACATCGAGTGCTGGGCTCATGTCGTTCTCCGTGATCGGCATGGCCTCTTTCTTGCTGAACACTCTGTCGAAAGGTAAGCAGCAAACCGGATAGATGTCGATGCGCGATGTGGTCGTTGGCGCTCGGCGGTCTTGTCAGCGCGATCGAGATCAGCAAGAGGCACGAGATGGTGCTCGAGGTCCTAATCACCGGCGTGACGATGTTTGGCATGCTTGTCCTGTTGATGAGGCAGTTGACATGCGCCCGGTCTGTGCCAGACGCCTCAACAGGGCCGGATGAAGAGAAGGATCGCGCGGAAAGAAAAAACAATGATGAACCGCGCGGCTACAAGCTTTCCAGCCGAGGGTTCTCGCCTAGGGTCTGAATGAGTTGGCGAAGTCGCTCCCCATCCCGTGAGCGTATGGCGATGAATTCGACTCCGAATTCTTGGCCTTTCGACCACCGAACGGTCCCGCGTTCGATTTGAATCGGTGAATTCTGGTCGGGCACGGTAATACGCAACGCTAAGCGCATGCCGACAAGGATCGTCATCTCACTTTGAATGCGGCAACCGCGCGGGGACAGATCAAGCGCAATGCCAACGTAGTCACCGATATTCGTGGAGGACAGCACGCTGCGGAAGTGGATCGGAAAGCGCTCATCTCGACGTTTGTCCATAAGCTCTCCTTCCGTTCGGCTATGCACGAGTATCCACTCGCATCAAGCAAGACCCGCACGCCACTCGCGATCAATCCAATTTCTGCGGTGCGCGTCAAGACGCGCGGCGAGACATCGCGCGGCACTCTGAGCGCCGACCGGCATGGCGATGGAATTTGAGAGGACCAACGCGGCGGGAACCTCATCGCTGTTGGGACTCACCGACGCGAGCGGACCAGGCCGCCGTGCTCATATGGTTTGCCGGCTTCGAAAATGCCACCGTATGCAGCGCTGAGCAGCGCGTCGCACCTTCATGAAATGGCGACTTGTTGAGTGATACCACGGAGCGAAATGTTTCGATCTCAGGAACATCACGTCAATAGAGAAGTGCAAGGATCGAGCTCTTCGAACGAGCGGAGAAGTATTCCAACCATGATACCAACGAAGCGTCAGAGATTAACCAGCAAGTCCAAGCTCTCGTACAGTCTGCCGGTAATAAGGTTTTGCTGTTGGAACGAAATGACGACCGCTCCTTGAGGGGCCGGACATTGGTTTCAAATGCGGTGAATCAGTCGATCCGCCATTGCCGTGAGGTCGATCTCACTGCACCTTCAATGGCAGACCGATCACAAGAAGGAGCGACGGGCGCGCGCGATGTCCAATAATGCCGTGTGGCTCTCGCCGTCAAATGGAAACGTGGCAAGACCTACCTCCACATTCGCCTGTACCGCCATGGACTGCTGCCGCAGCGCCCGATCAAACCGTTCTGTAATCCGCCGGCATACGGCGTCCGCGTCCCATCGGTCGGATTGCGGAAGCATGACCGCGAACTCGCTGTCCTCGATCCTGCAGATTTGATCATATCCCCGAAGCGACGCTTTGCACGCGCATGTGAACGTGACTACGATCTGATCGGCCAATGCGATCCCCTTGGCCAGAACGGAGGACCACTCCGTGATGGTAAAGAGCGCGAGAGTGAAGGTATGCCCAAAGCGCTGTGATCGCCCTAATTCGTGTGCCATGAATCGTTCAAATACACGCCGGCCACGGACACCCGTAAGCGGATCATTCTCGGAGACCCGCGTCGAATCTTTCTGGTCATTGTCTTCCATCGTCAATTTCTTAACTTCCAACTGAAACAGTAAATCCTCCAGGGCTTCTACTGTCTCCGTCGCTTGAGCTCGCGTCGCGAGTCGTAATGGCTGATATTTCCGCGACTGGGATGAACGAGGGCCGAAG
>JBOHOS010000463.1:0-1880 GCA_050731295.1 Nitrospiraceae bacterium
CATCCGGGCGAGATGCTTCGTGAGGATTTCTTGCCGGATTACGGGCTGACGGTATCGAGTTTTGCCAAGGCCGTTGGGGTGTCGCGCCAGACCGTGAATGAATTGCTTCGGGAACGGCGAGCGGTGAGCCCTGAAATGGCGCTGCGTCTCTCTCGTCTATTTGGCAATACCCCTGAGTTTTGGTTGAATGCCCAGCGTGCTGTTGATCTCTGGGATGCGGCAAGAAGCATAAAGAGGCAGATTGAACGTATTTCACCGTTGAACGCCGCCTAACAACCGGTTGGAGGCCGACGACGCTCCCAAAGGTCGCGCGACTTAACGAAGCGTTAGGAGTCTCATAATCGACAAGTCCTTTGCAGCAAGGTTTGCAGAGTCGATTCAGGCATGGAACAGCCATGACCTCAGCTGCATCCTTTCTCATTATGCAGAAGACTTTGAAATGTCATCTCCGTTCATTCACTCATGCGGATAGGGTGCATCCTTTGATTTCCTTGGAGAGCTGCCATGCATAGGCCGGTTGGATCACGGTCTCTGTCGCAGCTCACTTAATAGTTCGGCAGAGCAGGTTAATCTCAAGCCCGTCAATGCCGGAAGTTACCGATGACATTTGCGGAGTACTACGGCGAGCCGTTCCGAACCGATCTCCGCGCAGTGATTTCGGCTCTCCCGTCCGGCCATGATCATGGCGATGCCGGGGCGGTGACCACGCAACCGCGTACGATTTCGGCGGAAAACCCTGTAGTACGTGCGTGGAGTCCCGCACGGATGGACCTGTTTGCCACCGCTCTGTTCTTCACCGTGCTCGTCGACCAAGTCGGGTCTGAGCCTGGCCCGGCTTACAACTGGTCGGGCAGAGCTCAACTAGTACCAGAGGCGGTTTCGGTCATGCAGCAGGAGGTAATGTCGTTCTTTGCAGAGCACTTGGACACTGTCAGCGGTAATGACTTCTGGGGTCGGTGCGCTGAGCACATCCCTGGCCTTCTGCAGGCGCCCGAGAGTTCTGCCTAACACCGCGTTGCAGGCGACCTTGGCCAAGCATATTTTCGCAGTCGGCAATATTCGTCAGACCCACCGCCTGAACGCTCTCCGTTAGACAGCAGGCTGACCAGTGCCATGGAAAAGTACTATTGTGTAATTGATGGCGCGGTACAAGTTACCGAATATTTCGAGAAGGAAGTTTTGCGGAAACGTCCGTACCTAAAGAAGGGTGGTGCATTCGGGTTCTCGACAACCCGCTAAGACATGAATCTCAGGAGGGGAACCGGTACTGGGATCTGAGGCAAGATTGAAGAATTGGAGGGACGGATATTGAGGGTTATCGCCCTCGAAGACAGGCGAAGAAAGCCTAACGAGAGGGGTGGGGTGGAGCCTACCCTGTAATTCTGCAGCTCATCCTCAGCGTTCGGCGGTCCGAAGTATGAGCCTCGACGTGGACACGTTTACTTACATAACCGGAATCGCAGGGTTACTAGGACTCTTACTTCAACTAAAGGACGCCTTTCCTGAGCATCGCGAACTACGTAAGACAGTCGTCCTCCTGGTAATCGGCGTCTTTGTCGGCTCACTCGTTGCCAGCGTTCGTTCCGTGAAGATTGATTTTGGCGGTTCCATTAGTCCATTCACAGCTCTGATCGCTGTGTTCGTGGCCGTGTTAGTTACTGTCGCGATTTCTGCCACATTCACACAAGACGCTTCCCGCCGGAATGATCTTTTTGGGTTTACGGCTGCCGGTACCTTGGCCTTGTTTATACTTCTACTATTTGGCGTGACCGGTTCGGAGGACTCGCGTGCTGAACGACAGCGGAGACAATTGACCATTGAAGAGTTACTGGAACTGTCGAATGTCCATGTTTCGAGGAATAACTTCGAAAGAGCGATCC
>JBOHOS010000464.1:0-17165 GCA_050731295.1 Nitrospiraceae bacterium
AGAATCCCATGCGGAGTGTGGAGGCGCCGCGACGATGGGCCAGGCTTCCGCGCACGTTAACGCACCGAGATGTCGCTCGGCTGCTGGACCTGAAGGGACGATCCCGTGAACCCGAAGAGACTCGCGATGCGGCGATGGTCGAGCTGCTGTATGCCACGGGGTTGCGCGTATCCGAATTGGTCAATCTCGAACTGCCGCAGCTCAATCGTGCGGTGGGGTATGTGCTGGCAACCGGCAAAGGGGGCAAGCAGCGGGTCGTCCCGATCGGCGACGTCGCTCGGGAAAAAATCGATACGTATCTGCTGAACGCTCGCGGGGTTCTCATGCGGAATCGCCAGAGCCCGCACCTGTTTGTCACCCGGCGCGGAAACAAGTTGACACGGCAGTGCTTCTGGAAACTGCTCGGTGCCCGAGCACGGCAAGCCGGCATCGCTCAACCGATCTCCCCCCATATGCTCCGGCATTCGTTTGCCACACATTTGCTGGAACACGGAGCCGACCTTCGCTCTGTTCAAGCTATGTTAGGACATGCCAAAATTTCGACCACGCAGATCTATACCCATGTCGAACACGAGCGGTTAAAGCGCCTGCATACCGATTTCTTCCCGCGAAAACACCGGCGGGCAGGCCCTGCGGACCCCAGGCCGAAGAGAATGTGAAAGAATTATGCGCTGAAGGGGGCAAGATCGGTTGACAAGAGGTATCGGACTTGATACGATCCGCAAACGCTTAGCATCCTTGAGAATTCGGGCGGATAGCTCAGCCGGGAGAGCGCTGCCCTTACAAGGCAGAGGTCACAGGTTCGATCCCTGTTCCGCCTACCAGACAACGATCACCTCTGTACTTGTTACCGTGCAAAAGCTTGTCAATTCTTTTGCGCAAACTGCTCGAAATCAGAGACTTCCTGAGGGTGGGGCCGTCGTTCAGCCTGGTTTAGGACGCCAGATTGTCAATCTGGAGGTCGCGGGTTCAAATCCCGTCGGCCCCGCCATTTTTCCCAAGACATGACAAGAACCGAAGCAGTCTTAGATTTTGCACACGTAGGAGGAGATGCTGTAACCTGATGATGTTTCAAGCCGGTCCCATGGGGCTTGTCGGTTCGCTGGGTGTCGTTTCAAAAGTTGTCCTGCTGGCGCTCTTCTTCTTCTCAGTCATTTCCTGGGCCATTATTCTTGTCAAATGGCGGACCTTCCGCACCAGTGATCGGGAAGATCAGCGCTTCCTTGCGACCTACGTGCGGACGCAGGGTAAGGAGGACCTCCGGCGGCATGCCAAACGCCAGGCGGGAAGTCCCAGTGCAGCGGTGTTTTTGGGAGTTTTAGATCGCATCGCTCCAGAAAATGATAAAATTTCCGGCGATTCAATGGCCGCCGCATCAGTGTTCGAACCATCCGTCGAGAACTCGGTTGCCGATCGTCATTATCTGGAACGCGTCGTGGCCCATATCATGCAGGATCAACTCTCCAGGCGGGAGGCCTACTTGCCGTTTCTGGCGACCACTGGAAATATTGCGCCGTTCATTGGTCTCTTGGGGACCGTGTTAGGCATTATTGATGCTTTTCGAGAAATCGGGAAGCAAGGCACCGCGAGCATCGGCGCCGTCGCGCCCGGCGTGGCGGAGGCCCTGGTTGCGACGGCGGCGGGACTCTTCGCCGCGATCCCGGCGGTCATTGCCTATAACTATTTTGTTGCCAGAATTCGAAAGACCGCTTTCCGCGTCGAAGCGTTCGGTATCGAGTTGTTGAATGATGTGCAGAGTCGGGTCAAGCAGGTGGGTGTGCGCGGGTGATGTTCGAAAGCCGGCATCGTCGTTTTTTGGCGGAGATCAACGTCATCCCGCTAGTAGATGTCGTGCTGGTGCTCCTGGTGATCTTCATGGTGACCGCGCCGATGTTGTATCGGGGAATGGACATTACGCTTCCGACGTCTTCGACCAACAACATTAAGCCGGAGGCGCGCGTGGTGCTGACGATTGAGCGTGATCAGAAGGTATTTGTCGACAAGGACCCGGTACCGGTCGCCGAGCTTGAACGGAGGCTGAGAGCGCTGAAGCAAGACAATGCCGATGTCTCGGTCTATTTGCGCGCCGATCGGGATGTGCCCTATGGAACCGTCATTCAGGTGATGGATGGAGTGAAGCGGTCCGGAATCGAAAAGCTTGGGATGGTGACTGATCCCGCCACGCGCGAGAGGGTCGTCGAAGAACCATTCAACAAAAAGAGCGGTCGGTAGATGTCGGTCGATACCTATCCCAACCTCTTTGCCATGTCGGACAAGCACCGAGCCCTTCTGGGCCAGCGGCTCAGTTCGATGCTGGCCATCTCGCTGGCATTCCATTTTCTTCTGCTTCTAGTGGCCGCGGGCTTGCGCCTTCCTGCGAGAGTCGAGCGTCCCCTGTCTTCCTACGATGTCTCTTTGGTCTCCCTGCCGACCCCGCCGCGCGTGGAGACGCCCCAGGTGACCCCGCCGCGCGAGCCGCAGCCTGTCCCGCGCGTCGTTCAACCGCCTCTCTCACCTGTGCTGAAGAAGATAGAACCCGTTCAAGAAAAGCCGGTTCTGCAGCCAAAGGAGTCGCCGCTTACGATTGCGCCCAAACCGAGTCCCGTTCCCCCGACCCCGCGGTCGCCGGTTATGAGCCAGCCGACCCCGCAATCAACGGTGAAGGCATCCGAGCCGAAACCGGTGCCCGCCCCACCGGTGAAGATTGCGCCTCAGCCTGCGCCTCCTCCAATGATCAAGGTGCCGGAGTACAAACCCATTCCGCTTCCGGCGTCGCCCCCAACGCGGAAAATTTTGGACCGTGACATCCTTCGGGGGGTGACGCTGCCTCCTGAAGCGCCAAAGCTCAACGACGTCAGCTCTCTGTCAAGTCCCAAGGAGACAAAGGAGACATTTGATCCTACCTTGACCCAGAAAGATATCAAGAGACTGCTCGGCAACTTGAGCGTGCCGGAACCAGCCGTCCTTGCGGCTCCGCCCCCACCGAGAGAAGCTGCGCAACCGCTCAAGACCGCTCGGTTGCGCCCGTCGGTGGCGGAGGAATTAAGTCAGCTCAGCAAAGCGAACGAACGATTGCAGAATGAATATAAACAGAAGGAGCTCATGGAGGCCCCTCGCCAGGTGATGGCGCAGTCTCGACCGGTGATGCCGGCGCATACGCCGCAACCGCAGGCCGTTCCTCAGGTGACCAAGACCAGCTTGAGGAATCCGATCACCAAGATTCAGGCCCTCAGCAGTGGTCCCGGGGCTAACCGATATCTCCAGATCGTTCAACAGCTCATTAGTCGCAGGTGGGAGCCGTATCAAGTCGACCCGACGGCTGAATCGTTTCTCGTCGTCGTGAGGTTCCGTCTCAACCGAAACGGAAGCGTACAAGATGTTGCCGTTGAGCAGACGTCGGGGAACGGGTATTTTGACGACGCCGGCAAGCGCGCTGTGTTACGGGCGCGACCTCTGCCGGCATTTCCGGCAGACATGTCCGACCAATACCTCGACGCGCATTTCAGTTTTCTGGTCGGAGAGCAGGCAAGTTGAACCCATGAAAGCCGTCACACTGTTCGTATACTTCACAGCGATCGTCGGGCTGGCCGGGATTCTGGAGTCCGGTGCGGCGGACGTCTTTATGGAGGCGACCCGCCCGGACTTTCAGAAAATTCCTATCGGCGTGCTCGGCTTTCGCGGGAGCGTCGGGTCGGATCATACCGGAGAGCGGGCGGCAGACGTGCTGAAGGCAGACCTTCGCCGATCGCAAATTTTTTCCGTCGTCGATCTCGTCAAGCTCGGGATCAAGTCCGACGGCATGTCGGACGCCAAGGCAAACGGTAAAGACAGCGCGGCGAGAGCCGTGTTCAAGCAAGCGTCGGAGCAGGGTGTGTCGGTGCTCGTGTGGGGCAAAATGGCGGCACGCGACGCCGACCTGATCATGGACGGCTCGGTGTACGACGGGGGAAGCGACAATGTGATCGACAAGCGCTATGTCGGCACGCAGGGCGTTCTCCGGCTGATGGCGCACCGCCTGGCGGATGAGTTGGTCTATCGTTACACCGGCGAGCAGGGGATTGCGCGCACCAAAATCGCGTTTGTATCGGAGCAGGGGGGCAGTCGAGAGCTCTATGTGATGGATTATGACGGCCACGGGCCTCGCCAGGTGACGGCTGACGGATTTCTCAATCTCATGCCGCGGTGGTCCCGGGATCGGCGGTATCTCATCTTCACGGCATATAAAGATCGGAGTAAGCAGAACATCGACATGGTCGAGCTGGCAACCGGCAAACGCTGGACGTTGATCTCTCTGCCCGGATTGAATATCACGCCGGCCCTCTCGCCGGATGGAAACCAGTTGGCGTTTGCCACGAGTCAAGACGGCAATTCCGAAATCTACAAGATGGATACGAACACGAAAGCTCTCCAGCGCTTGACGGTTCATGCTGCCGGCGATCTCTCGCCCTCCTGGTCGCCGACGGGCAGAGATCTGGTCTTCACCTCCGATCGGGGAGGCGGGCCGCAGCTCTACATTATGGGCGCGGATGGGTCGAATGTGCGGCGGTTGACCTTCGAGGGCGACTACAATGCCGCGCCCGCATGGTCTCCGCGCGGCACCTGGATTTCGCACGTGTGTCGGACCGAAGAACGCCAATACAAATTGTGCCTGATTACTCCCGACGGTCTGAAACGCGCCCGGATTACATCGGGTCCCGGCGTGGACGATTCGCCGTCCTGGTCGCCGGATGGCCGCCATCTCGTGTTCAGCTCGACATGGGAAGGCAAGAGCCATATTTATATGATCAACACCGACGGAACGGACTTGGAACGGCTGACGTCCGGAGGCGCGTACCATAGCGCGCCCGCATGGTCGCCGCTCTAGCGGGGGTGGAACAACTGACGATGGCAACTCTTTTTAATGATCGAATCACCTTAACAAGGAGCAGGCTTATGACAAGACGCTACGACATCGTATGTCTGGCGGGATCGATTGGGGTCATTCTGTTGTTGGGAGCAGGATGCACCAAGTCAATTCAGGCCAACTCAGGATCCAAGTCTTTTGAGCAGGGGCAGAAACGGCCCGCTACGGTTCAGACGGCCACGAGACCCGGCGGACCTTCCTCTCCATCAAACTCTCTTGGCTCCGGATCGTCCGGCTCGTTTGGGTCCGGACCGTCGAGACAGCCGAGCGGCTCGGGGAGCGATTCGGGCGGATCATCGTTTGGCAAACAAGAAACTGGCTCCGCTCCTTCTTCTTCGTCTCCCTCCGCCCCTTCTTCTTCGCCTCCCTCCGTTCCTTCTTCTTCGCCTCCCTCCGTTCCTTCTTCTTCGTCTCCCTCCGTGCCGTCCACGTCCTCTGCTTCTGATTCTCCCCTTTCTTCCGAGCCTTCGGCGCCGATTCCGTCCCTCTCCACCATCGATCCGGAGCCTTCCACCTCGGTGGGAAAAGGCTCCGATGAGCAGCAGATCCCCAATGAGATCATGGTGGCCAAGACCGAGCCGGCCGATGCGGCGCGGCGTCGGGTGGAAGAAATGCAGCAGGAGCAGATAGCCACGGCGGCGGCCGGATTGGACGACGTCTATTTCGGGTTTGACAACTGGCAAATTTCGAATGAGGGGAAGCAGGTCCTGATGATGGACGCGGAATGGCTCAAGTCCAATTCAGGTAAGAATGTGGTGATCGAGGGGCATTGTGATGAGCGCGGGACGGGCGCCTATAATTTGGTGCTGGGTGAGAAACGCGCAAAGGCCGTGCAGAACTATCTGATCGAGTTGGGCGTGTCGTCGGACCGCTTGAAAGTGGTGTCCTACGGCAAAGAGCGCCCATTTTGTAAGGAACATGACGAGACGTGCTATCAACAAAATCGCCGCGGGCATATTGTGCTTCGCCCGCAATAATCACGTGGTCAACGTGAGGAGGCGCCCTTGACGAAACACAACCGCCATGGCAGGCATCACGGCCTTGTCGGACGAGGAGTGATGGCAGGTGGGCTGTTTTCACTTCTCTTGACCGGTTGCTTGGCCCAGCAAGCAGAGTTGACCCAGGTCGAGAAAGATCTCCGTTCCAGAATCACCAAGCTGGATCAACGGGAGAAGGATCTCCATCAAGTGACCGCTCAGAAAGAGCGGGAGCTCCAGCAGTCCATCACGAAGGCCAAGGCGGATCTCGACAAGCAGGTCAACGAAGCCCGCGCACGGCTCAGCAATGAAATATCGATGATGCGTGAGGCTGATCTACCCTCGATGCGGGGTGGGCTGGAGAAAACCGGTTACCAGATCTCACAGCTGCGGAGCCGTCTCGATGACATCGACCATCATGCGCAACAGTTGCGGACGGCGCAGGACGCATCAGCCAAGCGCCTATCGTCCTTGGAGAAGTCGCAAAGTGATGCGTTGACGGCGGCAAAAGCGGAGCGTGAAGCAGCGAAGGCCGATCGTGATCGCCTGCATGAGGAGCTGGCGAAGGAATTGACAAAGGAGATCAACAAGCCCCTCGATGCGATGAGCAAACGTGTGGACGGCATGTCGGCGATGGTCAACACAATGGGGACCAAGCTCGGTGGGCGTCTGGATGACCACGAAAAAGCCATCCATTCCGAAGAGGCGAAGGTCCAGCAACTGTTGGATACGCAGGGCCGCCAGTTTGAGTCACAGAATCACTCGCTTCTCGAGCAGATGGCGCAATACAAGAAAGCTCTGGACGATTTCAAGAAGGCGCTGACCGGTCTGGGTGAAAAAATGGTTCAGGAAGAACAACGGACCAATGAGCTGTCGGCGAACCTTCAGGGACGTGCAGACACGCTGACGACGAAGGTCGAGACGGACTCGAAAGCCACGAGTTCCCACCTGCAGGACGTCAACAAGAGCGTCGGGTCAGTGGCCAAGGCATTGGAGACCATGGGCGGCCAGGTCATGTCCCGCGTTGAAGAACAGGACCGGCGAATGGATGAACTGGTCAGAAGCCTGTCAGCCGTCGATGCCCAAGTCGGCGCGCTCACGCAGACGCTTCATCATCTGCGGATGGAGCGCGAGCAGGCGGCGAAGACAGCCAGCGCGACGAGAGAGGAGACTCCTGCGCAGCCGCCACTGCGCGAGTCAGCAGCGCCAGGCGAAACTGCTGCTCCCGCACAGCATGCGCATGTCGAGCCCGCCGAACCGGTTCAAACTCTCCCCCACCGAGAAGGCAGCGGCAATGCTAGAGAGGCATACGATCGGTCCATCACCTCATTCAAGCAGGGGAATTTGGATGCGGCCCTTCAAGGCTTTGCGCAATTTCTCCTCCAATATCCTTCATCCGAGTTGGCGGCCAATGCTCAGTACTGGCTTGGGGAGTGTTATTACGGCAAAGGAGACTACTCTCGTGCGATTGAAGCCTTTGATCGAGTGAAAATCGCGCATCCGACGAGCGAAAAAGTTCCTGCCGCTTTGTTGAAAAAAGGGTTTGCCTATCTCGCGCTCAAGGATCGATATCGAGCGTCGTCGGTCTGGCGCCAGGTCGTTGACGGCTATCCCAGAACTCCAGAGGCCGGCAAGGCCATGGAAAAATTGGCGCAACTCAAGCAAATACGCTAAGAGGATGCTGAAAATGCCTCCCAACTTCGTTCTCGCTCGGGTCCGGCCGCCTCACCGTCTCGGCGGCGCGCACAGACGTGGCGCGACTTATTCGTCGCACCGTGCGCCGTCACGTACCCCTGAGGGTACGCGCCGGTATTCGGCCTCTCTGCGGCCTCGCTGGATGGCCATTTTGAGCATCCTCAATGGCGAATTTGGGCTAATGAGTGTAGTCAGCTGCCTGCTGATCCTGAGCGGCTGCGCAAAACATTCGGATTTTGTTGAGGTCAAAGAAAGTCTGGGAACGCTGGCCAAGGCGCACGAACAAACTCAAAAGCGGCAAGAGGCGATTCAGCGTCGCCTCCAAGGGTTGGAAGAGGGGAAACCGATCGTCGTCGAAGACGTATCCAAAGGACCGGAAGCCGTTCAGCAGCGCCTCCAAGATCTGACTGCGAAACTGAATGAACTCGAAGGCCGCCTGGCGCGCGTCGAAAGCGGGCCATCATCGGCGGGGTTGGTCAAGCCGGAGGAACCCACGACTCGGCAGTCGCGAGCAACCCATATGCCGGAGCCCCAAGAAACGGCTCCGCTTCCCGGCACTCCCTCCATTTCGCCGACCTCGGCCTTTAACCTGGCGTATAACGATTATCTCAATGGGCGATACGAGCTTGCCGTCACGGGGTTTCAGCGATTCTTGAGAGATTTTCCGTCGACCTCTCTGGCTCCGAATGCTCATTATTGGACCGGCGAGTCCTACTTCAGTCTGAAAGACTACGGGCATGCCACGCAAGCTTTTCAACGTGTGGTGAGTGAATTCCCTCGAAGTGAGAAGGTGCCTCCGGCCCTCTTTAAGCTGGGACTCACGGCGATGGAGATCGGTGACGCGTCCGGCGGGCGGAAATATTTGAAGCGGGTTATCGAAGAATTTTCGACCTCCGACGAAGCCAAGTTGGCCAAGAACAAGCTGGCCGAAATCCGATGATGCCGGAACGGTCGATGATGTGCCGCCGCACTGAGATGCGGCGCGGTATTCAATGGCGCTCGTGCACGACTTCTGAACAGAGATCTTCACCCACGCTCTTGCCTCACACCAGAATTCATGGCATCGCGCATCGCACCGGCCACGGGAGCCTAGCGTCGTGAGCATCACAAGCGGTGTGGAAAAAATTCACATTTTACCTGGCGAAGTGGTCAGCCGAATCGCGGCCGGCGAAGTGGTCGAGCGGCCGGCGGCGGTCATTAAAGAACTGATCGACAACAGCGTGGATGCGAGAAGCACCACGATCATAGTGGAGGCGACTGATGGCGGCCGAGGATTGATTAAGGTCACCGATGATGGCGATGGTATGAGCCCCGCCGATGCGCCGTTGGCCTTCCAACGGCATGCGACCAGCAAATTGCGAACGGAAAGCGATCTGTCCGTGATCGGCACGTTGGGTTTTCGTGGCGAAGCACTGCCGAGCATCGCCTCCGTCTCCAAGGTTCGGGTGTTCACCGCGTCTCGCACGGAGCCGGTGGGAACAGAGTTGGTTCTAACGGGCGGCATGCTGACCAGACAGCAAGACGCGGCGGCCGCTCCGGGTACTCAGGTGGAGGTGACGGACCTCTTCTTCAACACCCCGGCTCGGAAGAAGTTCCTCAAGACCACGGCGACGGAATTCTCCCACATCTGCCAAGTCGTCCAGCAGGCCGCCGTCGCGTGGCCGAACATTCAATTTCAGCTCAGGCACAATGGCCAAGATGTGCTGGACTGTCCCTCGGTCGATTCCCATCGCGATCGACTCTTGCAAATCTACGGGCCTGGATTGATAGCGCAGATGACGGAAGCACATGCTGAACGGCCTGGCCTGCGCGTGCACGGACTGACGGTCAAGTCCCTGCACACTCGCGCGACCCGTTCTCCTCAGGAGATTTTTGTGAATCGGCGCCCGGTTAAGAATGCGGCGATCTCGCATGCCGTCTACGATGGATATGGCTCCACGTTGGCCAAAGGCTGTCATCCGGTCTATGTGCTCTTCGTCGAGATCGATCCGGCGAGGGTCGATGTGAACGTGCATCCGACGAAGCGAGAAGTGCGCTTCGCCGATCAAGAACTGATCCACCAAGCCGTCAGGCAAGCCGTTCGGGATGCCGTCGGGAGTGATCCCCGCGTTCTGCAATCCGCCGAACCAGGGGGAGCAGAATTGCGGCATTCAGCCGGGACGATGGTTGCGGGGTGGAGAGACACCAGGGACTCCAACGTGGCTTTCTCTTTGTGGCCGCCTCAGGGAGGCAACAATCGCGGTGAAACCCAATCCGCTCTGATCGGTGAAGCGGCCTCCGCTTATCTCGTCGCTCCTGGTAGCGAGGTCATTCCGCTGGGACAGGTTAGCCATACATTTCTCATTGCGCAGGTGGGAACCGAACTGCAGGTCATCGATCAACACACAGCGCACGAGCGGGTTCTCTTTGAGCGGTTGTGGCGCGCCTGGAGAAGCGAGTCCGTGCTGATGCAGCCCTTGCTGATCCCGGAGTCGATTGAGACGCCTCCGCATGCGGTGCCGCTTCTCCAACAACATCTGCCGGATTTGGCTAGGCTGGGTTTGGATATTGAACCGTTCGGCGGGACGTCCTTTGTCGTCCGCGCGGTACCGGCCCTACTTGGGCACGTCGATCATGCCGGCTTGGTTCACGATCTTCTTGACGATCTGGCGCAATGGAATTCGACTTTATCGCTGGAAGCGCGGGTCCGTCCGGTCATCGCGTCCCTCGCCTGCCATGCGGCGGTTCGCGCCGGTCGGCCGATGGACCTGCCGGAAATGAAGCGGTTGATCGAAGAATGGGTACAAGAAGGACTGCCGGCGACCTGTCCACACGGCCGCCGGATTGCGTTGAGGTTTACAGCCGCGGAGCTGGCCAAAATCTTCGGCCGCTAGGGAGGCTGCTAAAAAAGGCTCCCAACTTTGTTCTCGACTCGTCAACGTCCTCAACGTTTCCGGTTAGGCATAGAAGAGCATGAAGATCGGAGAGAACATAATTAATAGTAAGCCGCTCATCGTGCTTCTCGGCCCGACGGCAGTCGGCAAGAGTCGAGTGGCGATTCCGCTGGCGAAAGCGTTGGGAACGAATGTGCTCACGGCGGATTCCCGACAGGTCTATCGCGGCATGGACATCGGCATGGATAAACCGGCGCCGGCTGAACGCCAAGGGGTGCCGCATCGGCTGATTGATCTGGTCGAGCCCGATCAACGGTTCAACGTCGGTGAATATCGGCGTCTCGCCGTCGCGGACATTGCGCGGCTTCACGGTGCAGGCCGACTCCCGCTGGTGGTGGGCGGAACCGGACTGTACATCAGAGCCCTGATTCGGGGGCTCTGGGAAGGACCCTCGGCGGATTGGGCCTATCGCAGTCGCCTATCGGAAGACGCGCGTCAGCACGGGACCGATTGGCTACATCGGCAGTTGGCTGAGGTCGATCCGGCGCTGGCCGGGCGGCTTCATCCCCACGACGAAGTCAAGATCATCCGTGCGCTCGAGGCCCATCATCTTCTTGGGCGTCCGCTCTCAGATCTGCATCGACAGCATGGGTTCAATGACAGTCCCTTTACAGCACTCTTGATTGGACTGACGCGAGATCGCGAACGACTCTATCGCGGGATCGAGAGCCGAGTGGACCAGCAGATCGAACGAGGGTTGCTGCGTGAGACTCAACAGTTGCTCAATAAGGGGTACGATCGCCAGCTTGGGTCGATGAAAGGGTTGGGCTATCGACAGATGGCCGGGTACCTTGCCGGTGACTACTCGTATGAGGAAGCCGTCAGGCGACTGAAGCGAGACACACGTCATTTCGCCAAACGGCAGATGACCTGGTTCCGCAAAGAACCCGGCATCGTCTGGCTGACGATTCGGGAAGAGGATTCAATTGATTGGGTGGTGAACCGGATTGTGGATCACGTAGACCGGTTTCTCACCGCGACCGCCGCTCATTCTCATCATGTGTCGAGTTCGTGCCCCGATCCGGTGACCGTCGATGGCTAAAACGGGGGAAAAGACACTGAGGCGTCGTGCGAAATCTACGCCGCAAGCGCAGATCGGGATCATCGGCGGCAGCGGTCTCTACGAGATGGAAGGATTGGAGAATGTGCGCGAGGTCCATGTGCGCACGCCTTTTGGACAGCCGTCGGACACCCTGGTTCTCGGCACCCTTGACGGCGTGCAACTGGTTTTCTTATCCCGGCACGGCCGGGGGCATCGATTGACGCCGAGCGAGATCAACTACCGGGCGAATATTTATGCCCTCAAATCCGTCGGAGTCAGCCGCGTCATTTCGGTGAGCGCGGTGGGCAGCATGAAGGACATGATCGAGCCGGGCGACCTGGTCCTCCCCGATCAATTTATCGATCTGACCAAGCACCGTACTGGCACATTTTTCGGGCAGGGTGTGGTCGCGCACGCGGCATTCGCCGAACCGGTCTGCCGGTCGCTGTTGCAGGTGCTTTTGGATGCCGGACAAGGCGCCGGAGGCACGGTGCACCCGGGGGGAAGTTATGTCTGCATTGAAGGTCCTCAGTTCTCAAGCCGGGCGGAATCCCTGCTGTACCGGCAATGGGGAGTCGATGTGATCGGCATGACCAATCTGCCGGAAGCCAAGCTGGCCCGGGAAGCGGAGTTGTGTTACGCCACGTTGGCGCTGGTCACGGATTATGACTGCTGGCGCGAGAGCCATGAAGCCGTCACGGTCGACATGATTCTGGCCACGCTCCACAAGAACGTGGAAATGGCCAAGCAGGTTCTGCGCCTCGCGCTCGTGTCGGCTGCGAGCTCCGGGCCGTGCCGCTGCCAGCAGGCCTTGCAACACGCCATTGTCACGGCGCCGCAGGTCATTCCGCCGGCCGCGCGCAGACGGCTGCATCTGTTGATCGGACGGTATCTGTCGCCGGTGAAAGGAAGGAGCTGACATGGGGAAGTTGTTGGTCGTGGGATCGGTGGCGCTTGACACCGTCCGGACGCCGTTCGGCGAGGCCAGTGACGTGCTGGGCGGGTCGGCCACCTATTTCGCTACGGCCGCGAGTTACTTCACGAGCGTGGATCTCATCGCAGTGGTGGGAAAGGATTTTCCCGAGCAGCACGTCACATTCCTCAAGAGCCGGAACATTGATCTGGCCGGTCTGGAGCGGCGCGACGGAGAAACCTTCCGCTGGAACGGCGAGTATACATACCAGTTGAACGAAGCACACACGCTCGACACGCGCCTGAATGTCTTCGAAACGTTCCGTCCCAAGATACCGGAACGTTACCGTTCTCCGGCGATGCTCTTTCTCGGGAACATCGATCCGGAACTGCAACTCGACGTGTTGGGGCAGGTCAGCCGGCCATCGCTGGTTGCGTGCGACACGATGAATTTTTGGATCGAGCGCAAGCGGGAGGCGCTCTGGCGCGTTTTGGAAAAAGTGGACGTGTTGATTATCAATGACGGCGAGGCGAGGGCATTGGGCGGGGACCCGAACCTGGTGCTGGTCGCCCGAGCGATTCTGGCCAAAGGCCCCAAACATTTGATCGTGAAGCGCGGGGAATATGGCGTGTTGATGTTCAATCACAAACAGGCCTTCGGCGCTCCGGCGTTCCCGTTGGAGCAGGTCAAGGATCCGACGGGAGCGGGGGACACCTTTGCCGGCGGCTTTATGGGGTATTTGGCGGCCACCGGCAATCTCTCGGAGAAGTCCGTGCGTCAGGCCATTATCTTCGGAAGCGTGATGGCGTCTTTTACGGTCGAGGCCTTCAGTCTTGACCGTCTGAGGATTCTGGACTACAAAGAGATCGAAGCGCGGTTTCGCGAATTTAAGCGATTGACGCAGTTTGAGGATGTCGTATGAGCATGGGATTGTACCGCCGTTTTCTTGCCCTACTTTTCATTCTCATCCCACTGACGATGTCGGGATGTGTGACGGCAGATAATATCAAGAAAGCCAATGGATACTATCATGAGGGCGTTGCCAACTTGGAGACGGATCGGCAGCGAGCCTTCGTCTCATTTCAGAAGGCCGTTCAGGCCAATCCGAATCACAAAGAAGCCCATTATTCACTGGGTGACCTGTACGCCCTTCAACGCAAGTACAAGGAAGCCGAAGAAGAATTCCTCACAGCCGTGCGGATCGATTCAAATTATTCAGAGGCGTACAATTATTTGGGCCAGGTGTATGAGCGTCAGGACCAATGGCCTAAGGCGATCCGTTCCTACCGCCGGGCCCTGGAGAACCCGCTTTACGGGACTCCCGATCTCGCCAGGTATAATCTTGGAGTCGCTTTGATTCACGAGGGTGAGTATCAGGATGCCGCTCAGACACTCGAGGATGCTCTGTTGATCAGCCCGGCGACCGTACCGGCCGCAGCGATTCATCTTGAACTTGGGCGAGTTTATGGCAAACTTGGTTTCTATACGCAGGCCCGCGATGCGCTCACGCGCGTGGCCACTCTAGACAAGGGGGGACAATACGCGGCCCAGGCTGAAAAGTTGATGGAACGGCTGAAGCCGTAACGCGCTATGGAATCGATCGGCGACTTTTTTCGACAGGTACGGGAAACGAAGGGTCTGACGCTCGATGACGTCGCCTCCAAGACCCGTATTCACCCGGACTTCCTCATCGCGCTGGAAGAGGGCAATTTCACCAAACTTCCCGATCAAGTCTTTGCCAAGGGCTTTGTGCGGTCCTATGCCCGGTCCCTCGGTCTGGATGAAGATGACGCGATGCGTCGTTTTGATGGGTCGGCGGGCACCTTCTATGATAAACAAGCCGAACGGGAACAGCTTCGGCTTCAGCAGGTCGAAGATGAGCGGCGGAGGAAGACGAACCGAAAAGTCGTGGCCGCGGCGACCGGTGTCGCCTTGCTCGGGCTGATCCTGCTGCTCACGCGGGAGCAGCCATCGGTGACCCCGCATCGTCCGCCGCTTGATGCCGGAGAACCTGTTTCAAAATCATCGCGGGTACCGACAGCGAGCGAGAAAAAAGGTAGCCCTCTGGCTGAGCGTGTACCGGAGCCCACGGACAGCAGTTCCTTACCCTCGCCGACTTCTCGAACGATGGCTCCGTCGCCGTCTCCGGCTCCCGTCGCTCCTGCGCCTGTGAAGGATAGGGTGGAACCCAATCCGTCGATCTCCGTGCCGACCGAACCGGTGGGGGGATTGCCGATCGATCCGGGGATTCCCAACGATGCATCACTCGTCTTAGACCTGGAAGCGTTGGAGTTGACGTGGGTCGTGGTGCAGGTCGATGATGGCAGCCCGCGGGAAGCTCTTCTACGGCCAGGCGAGCGGGCTCGATGGAAAGGCTCGGATCGGTTCACAGTGACACTGGGTAACGCCGGCGGCGTCCGAGTTGAATTAAACGGAAAAACGCAGGGACCGTTCGGTCCAACTGGGAAAGTGGCCCGCGATATCGTCCTCAAGCGTTTCTAACCACCATACCGACTCAATGTGGCGAGCGTGAGCGGGATGGGGCGAAAAGTCTCACGCTGCTTTTTTAGATCCGTTCTTTCATTCCCACCCTCCAGCTAATCGGGTCGCTTATCAGCAGTTCTTGAGCCGCTTACCTGGCACAAACTTTGAGTAGCGAATGGCTGGAAGAGGCAGCGCAAAGCCGGTATCCCCGGGAACTGTCGGACGGAATCGGATGCCGCGAGAAACCGTCACGATTGCTTGACATCCAATTGGAGCATTGTTATATTGCCGCCGCTCGATATACCGTTGATACAGGACACTGCGCATACGCTGTTTTATCATTTTAATGGGGGTGTCTTACACAAAGGAGGGGGTGTGATGGGTTATCTGTCAAAGTCCGTCGGTTTGTTGACCGCCTGTATGTTCGTGGCGGCCACCGTCGCAGTGGCCGAAGAGAAGGATCCGCTCAAGCCTCGCGTGCCGCCCGATCAGATCGCTGACGCGAAGGCGTTGAAGAATCCTGTTGCGAATACCCCGGAGAATGTCGCCAAGGGGAAAGCACTGTTCGAAGGCAAAGGCACCTGCTTTAACTGCCATGGGAAAGAAGGCAAGGGCGACGGCCCCGCCGGACAGATCCTGAACCCCAGCCCGCGGAACTTCACCAACTGCAAGTTCCACAAGAAGCGGAAAGACGGCGAGTTGTTCTGGGTAATCAAGAACGGGAGCGCGGGAACCGGAATGGTGCCGCTCATTCCCGCAGCCATTACGGAAGAAGAAGCGTGGACGATCATTAACTATGAGCGGACCTTCTGTAAAAAAGGCGAGGAATAATCGTTCCGATCGATTCACAAAAAGGGCAGAGGAGTGATTCTCCTCTGCCCTTTTTTATTGTCCGAAGCCGATCCCGGCCACTTGATGCCGAGCGTTGACTGAGCCGTATCCGAGGCTGATCGTCGTGACGTCGTCACGCCGCGGGCGCGATGGAAGGCGGAGGGAGCCTTGCTTGGGAAGCAAGGCTGTTGTCGCAAAGGCTAGCCGCCGTTCGCCCCGCTCGCCGGCGCTGACTTGGTGAGCGGCATCGTCGCGAAAGGACTACCGGTTTGAAACGATGGAATGACGAGCGGACGCTGGTCATGGTTGAAACCCTGCCGAGCCGCGTCGGGCACAATCTTTCGGAGAAACGCCGCCAGCTCTCCAAGCGTGACTTCTCGGTCACGATTCCCGTCCGCGTCGCCCCGTAATCCTCGAATAAGGTAATACGTAAATAGGCTATGATGGAGCTTCTCAGGCTCCAGACTGGTTTGGAATCCGGTGGTTCCGATCAGCCGCGCGATGTTCCCCCCGCCCTGACCCCATTGTGGATCTTTGCTCTTGACCGGGGTCTCGTTGAGCTTGGAGACTGAACCATCGAAGATCAGCAGAATCTGTCGCGTTTTCAACCGGCCCAATGCTGCGAGGAGATCTTTCATCGGATACAATCTGGCGGTGGATTGCCCCCCCTCATAGGGCACAAGAAACGTCTCACCCGACGACGAGACCTTCGCCTGCCCGGCAAAATAGACGATCACTCGCGAATCGGAGGTGACCTGCGCCGGCAGCCAATCCAAAATCGTTTCCTCGATATCGGGCCGCAGGGCTTTCCAGTCCTGCAGCAGCCGCACGTTGGAAGCCGGCACGCCGCCTAGGGCCCGGAAGTATCCCGCCACCAGTTCCGCGTCCATCGCTGCGTACTTTCTTCCCGGGGTCTGTTGGTCGCGATGTGCGCTAATCCCGACGGAAATGACGTACGTCCGGGGTCGTTCAAGACCGGGGATGGCGTCCGGCACACGATCGATGTTGCCGCCGCTTCCTCCCGAGAGGATCGGTCGCTCCTTCACTGCCGCGCTTGGTCGCAGCATGGCCGCCAGTGTTTGGGCCGGCGGTGCGGACGACCCGGAAGCCTCGGTGACGCTGACCACAAGATCGACCCGCTGCGGTTGAATGCCCTGCGGCAGCGTGCCGGTGAACTCAAGAGACCGCGATTCGCCCGGTTGCAACGAACCCGCGGGCAGGGACGACGCAGGGAAGTGCGACATGACAATGGGAGGACCGCCGACGAGAGCCGAGACGCCGTTCGCCGGACCGCTGCCGGTATTCGCGACGTCCACGCGAACGGTGATCCGTTCGCCGCCTTCCAGAATTAAATTGCCGTTCTCATCGAGGATCGTCGCTTTAAATG
>JBOHOS010000465.1:0-1723 GCA_050731295.1 Nitrospiraceae bacterium
CATCATTGTTGCGCCCGAAGACTCTTGTCCGTGTTCCGTTGGCCAGCTTCCCTTGTCATTGGTTATCTTGTTGTTCGTACCCACGCCCCCCATTTCCAGAGTGTGATCCATCCCAATCGGCACCAATCTTAGACCATCCCTGCTTCAACGCACAAGATGTTTATGATCACGATTTGGAAGTAAGCAAAGCGATTGCTCATGTTGGCCAGATGCGCTCAGTTCTTGTGCCGAAGAGGATGGAGGATGAAGGGAGAGCATGGCTTTCAATTCTCTGTTGGTTATCTGCAGGCTGCCAGGACACACATTCATTCATTCTATGAGCCTTATACACACAACTGAACCCGGATTCCGCAGTTGAAATGAGGTCAGGGTGATGAACCATGCGTGTGAGGGGAAGGCGAAGCGTCGGCAGGGTGGTTCTAGCGTCACCAGGTGGGGCGCGGCCCGCGTCCGTCAGGTCCCACTCCAACGGCGCCGCAATCGGGAGACCCTCCGAGAGGGTGCGCAGGCGCTGCAGAAACTCCGGCCGCTCTTCACGGGGGACGGCGAAGCGCACCCGGATCCTCCGGGCGCAGGGATCAGATCCGCGCCGACCAGGAAGACCAGGTCCCGCCCCGCGCGCAGCCGCCGCTCAACCCAGCGCGAGGGCAGCACCGTCTCCCGGTACCCCATCAACAGGTTGGACAGCATACACCCGGTGCGGAACGCCGCATCGGTCGCGTCAAAGGACTGCAGGCAGAAGGTGTCCAGGCTCAGGTCCTCCTTCAGTTCTTTGATCCGGTTCTCACTGTCCGCCCGTCTGTGAGGTCGCCCTTGCCAACCCAAAGGGCTTTTCTTTTCGTGTCCTCGCGCACAGAACTGTTTGACGACATTAGTATTTTTTGCTAGGCTGCCTTTAACTAATTACTCTGCCTGAAGCCTGTGCTCGATGGAAAAGGCCGTGATTATTTTTCTGCCTTCACAGATGAGAGGCGCCTGTGGAAAAGCGGAAGTGCACGCGCTTTGAAGTCCAGATCCCGTTTGCGTTCTCTGGAACCGAAATCGCAGGAGGAGGGCTCGTGACCAGCCTTTCAAAAAACGGCTGCTCGGTAGTCAGCGACGAATCTGTCCGGCCTAATGCCTTTCTCGCTCTCCGCCTGCAACTGCCGGAGCACTACGCTCCGCTGAAAGTCGAGGTGGCGGAGGTGCGCTGGGTAAATGGGATGCGATTCGGAGTGGAATTCAGACACCTTCGGTCAGAGGAACAGGAACGGCTGCTCCGATTCATCACCTGGGTTGAAACGACTCAAAATAACTGAGGAGGACCGATGGATCAGGATCAGACTTCCTACAGTTGGTACAGCTTCTGAGCAGCCATGATCGGTATCATACTTCTGCGCTAGCCTTACCTAGTGTAGTGTAGTGTAGTGCGTCCCCACCGAGACGGTCCACACGAACACCCGGGGGCTCTGATTGTGATGGGCCAGGTACTGTGTGATCGCAGCGATCAACTCCCGCACATGGTGGAAGCTGCCCGCCGGGATGCGCTTGTCGGTGAGATCGCGGAACCAGCGCTCGACCAGGTTCAGCCAGGAACTCGAGGTCGGGATAAAGTTCAGATGGACCCGCGGATGCCGCCGGAGCCAGGCTTTCACCCGTGAGTGCTTGTGCGTCCCGTAATTGTCCACGATCAGATGCAACGCGAGCTCGGACGGGTTTCGGCCTCTTTCAGCTCCTTTGATCC
>JBOHOS010000466.1:0-3236 GCA_050731295.1 Nitrospiraceae bacterium
GCTTGAAGATCATCCGATGATCGTGCTGGTCAATGAGGGGTCGGCCAGCGCCTCGGAAATCGTGGCCGGCGCGTTGCAGGATTGGGGCAGGGCCGTCATCATCGGCACCACCACATTCGGAAAGGGATCGGTCCAGACGATCTTGCCTTTGGGGGATGGGTCCGGTCTCCGGCTGACGACCGCCAAATATTACACGCCCAAAGGTCGATCGATTCAATCGACCGGCATTGCGCCCGACATCGTCGTGAAGCCGCAGCCGGCGACTGCCAAGCCCGGCGAAAAAGACAAAGAGAAAGAGAAGGACAAAGAACCGGACGCTCGATCCCCGAAACCAAAAGACGCGCCGCAGGCACCGGCCGCGCCGAAACCGGGCGAGGAGCAGAATCCCAAGAGCAACGGGGCCTTGACGGAGCCGCTTGGGGAAGGTCCAATCGAGGACGATGTGCAGCTTCAAAAAGCGGTCGAACTGCTCAAGACCTGGAAGATCTTCAAGGAACTGCGCCCCATCTGAACGAGTTCGGTTGAGGTTAAGGCCAAGGACTCTCTAGTTCTTGTCCTTAGCCTCAGCCGTTCTGGCCTCAATTGCCGCCAGTAAATCTTCCTCGCACACGCTGATACCCGGCAACGTCCGTAGCAGATGCGAACGCACCAGCTTGTCGAGGTCGGGGAGCGTGCGGATGCCGAGCTTGAAATACAAATGCTGAACGAGCATGTCAGACAATCCCGGGAGATTCGTCCAGTCTGCAACCTCCGAAGGAAGTGGCGTGTTGAGCGCCTCATGGGCTTGGATGGTTCCGGTCCGGAGGAATTCCACGACTTTCGCTGCCAGATCGCGGCCGATACCAGGAATCCCTTGTAACGCGCCCCGTTGTGCCACGTCCGCCACATCTTCCTCAAGGCGAAGGAGTTCAGCCGCCCCTCGCCGATACGCCTTGATTCGGTGCGGATTCTCACGCCGAATTTCAAGAAGACCGGCGATCGACTGAAACAACGCGGCCACGACGCGGTTGTTTTCTCTTGGGCGGTCGTGCGGCATGGGCTCCATACTATAAAAGGCGCCCTTGAGAAGATCCAGGTTCACGGCCTCTTTGTTGACAAGCGATTCCATCGTCCCCTAGGATGACTCTCGTGTTCACGAAGAGGGGTCGATGAAGGAGATAGAGACCGAGTCGATGCAGATCCAGCTCAACGGTGAGCACAGAACGATGGCCCGTGGCGCCACCATTGCTGATCTGCTTCGGGAGTTGGAGATTCGCCCCGATCGCGTCGCCGTGGAAGTCAATGTGGAGATTGTAGAGCGCCAGGCGTTCGACCGGCGTGCTTTACAAAATGGGGATCGGGTGGAAGTCATCAGCTTCATCGGTGGAGGAAGGGGGAGGAGGCGCGGCCGGGGGTAACTTCGGTGCTCGCGACACCGCGCGTAATTTTACTCTCCCACCCCAGGTGCGCCAAGACGCGCCGAGCAGAATGTGCTCGGTGAACGCACGCAATAGAAGTTATCCACGGCCGCACCTTCGTTATTAGCAGAAGCAGGGACAAGTCATCTTTTTGAACAGGTGTGATTATGCAATCAGGTGCGCAGAATGATCGATTGACGATCAGGGGACGCGAATTTAAGTCACGGCTCTGGGTCGGGACCGGCAAATACAAGGATTTTGTGGAGACCCAAAAGGCCATCGAAGCTTCAGGCGCGGATGTGGTGACGGTTGCGGTCCGGCGTGTCAACATTACCGATCGTTCGAAAGAAAACCTGCTCGATTATCTGGACCCCAAGCGATACACGATCCTTCCGAATACGGCGGGGTGTTATACGGTTGAAGACGCCCTGCGCTATGCGCGCCTTGCTCGCGCTGCCGGCGTCTCGGACCTCGTCAAACTTGAAGTGCTGGGAGACGAGCGGACCTTATTTCCCGATACGGTCGGTCTGCTCGAAGCGGCAAAGATTCTCGTGAAGGAAGGGTTTGTCGTCCTGCCTTATACGAACGACGATCCGATCGTGGCCCAGAAGCTCGCCGATATCGGCTGTCCTGCCGTGATGCCGCTGGCCGCGCCGATCGGTTCCGGCCTCGGCATCCGCAATCCTTACAATCTCAAGATCATTTTGGAAACCGTCAAGATTCCCGTGATCGTCGATGCGGGTGTCGGGACTGCGTCGGACGCCGCGCTGGCCATGGAGTACGGTTGCGATGCCGTGCTGATGAATACCGCCATTGCCGGAGCCCGGGACCCGATTGCCATGGCGGAAGCGATGAAGTATGCCGTCGAGGCGGGTCGGTTGGCGTACAAGGCCGGTCGCATCCCGAGAAAGTTGTATGCGACGGCGAGTAGCCCGATCGAAGGCATGCTCTGAAGAATTTGGCGATTTACGACTTGTGATTGGGTGATTATAAAATCAGCGATAAGTCAGTTCATCCTTAAAATCACAAATCGCCAGATCGCCAAATTCTGCACATGCCCACCGTTGATTTTTCCCTCTATTTGGTTACCGATCGACACCAGACGCTGGGCCGGCCGCTGGTCTCGCTGGTCGACGAGGCGTTGCATGGCGGGCTTCGTGCCGTTCAACTTAGGGAAAAAGATCTCGACACGCGCTCGTTACTTCGGCTGGCTGAGGAGCTACACCGTGTCACGCGCGCAAGCCAGGCCAGGCTCTTCATCAATGATCGAGTGGATGTGGCGCTGGCCATCGGAGCCGATGGCGTGCATCTGCGCGCCGACGGTCTGCCTGTCGCCGTGGCTCGCCGACTGCTTGGCCCTGATCGATTCATCGGTGTTTCCGCGCATTCCGCCGATGAAGTCGCGGCCGCCGATTCAGAGGGCGCGGACTTCGCGGTACTGGGTCCTATTTACGACACGCCTTCCAAGCGCGCGTATGGTCCTCCTCTCGGTCTCGGTCCGCTTGGAGAAGCCAGCCGGCGATGTGCGATTCCGATTTTCGCCATCGGAGGTGTCACGGCGTCGCGCGTCGACGAAGTTCGGCGGGCCGGCGCATTCGGTGTCGCCGTCATCTCGGCGATCCTGTCCGCGCCCAGCGTGGAATCGTCGATCCGGCGCTTTATGGACCTGCTCGCGGCTGCGCGCTGAATGACAATCGCGTCTTGCCGCGCGCGGCAGAGTTGACCCCTTTCAAGAGTCGGTGATAAAATTTGCACAGTTGCTTGGGTTTCTTCTCAGCGTTGCGTCTCAAGAGATGTGGTGATGGCTGACCCAAAGCGGAACCCCAGCCGACTCAGCTC
>JBOHOS010000467.1:0-2196 GCA_050731295.1 Nitrospiraceae bacterium
GCCGTAACGAAGGCGGCTTAGAATAAAGCGCTGTATCGTCCTTCTTCAACAACTTTCTCATGATGAACGCCGAGAGAAAGAAAAGAATCGGAAGCCTACGCTGATCCTATTTCTCGTGCTAACCCCAACGCATGACCCGAATGACAAAGAGCCTGTCTCGGCGCTAGGGCGGGTGCAACAAGACTGGTCAGTGCTGTTGGCGCACTCTGTCTTTTCCTTCAGCTTGCCTTGCGTTTCAGCTTCGGCGTACTGTCTTGTAGGAGTCGCACTTCCCTTATCTAAGCCAGGCTATGACGTACAAGCCATTACCGTTGTCTCTCGTTATGGGAGTCGGCAGTGTCGGCGCTCTTGCGACCGGCGTGACGTTACGCGCCCTGTTACCTGAGTGGCGCTGGCACGCTGAGCCGCTTCATTCCGCCATAGAAGCCGTGGGAGGCTTGGCTGCCATCGCCATGGCCATCGTGCTGCTTCAAAGAGAAGACGACGAGGCCAAGGCGAAATTCCTCCCGCCCGCCGCCGGGTTTCTCGGCATGGGGCTGCTCGAAGAGTTCCACGCCATCTCGGAGCCCGGCAACGGATTTATTCTACTGCGCAGTGTCGCGAGTTTTCTGGGCGCGGTGGGCTTTAGCCTCGTCTGGCTTCCTGAATCACAGAAAGTTCAATTGACGAGGAAACGGCTCCTTTGGGTGATCGCCGGAGGATCATGTGTGTTGGGGGGAGGAGCCATCATATTCCCGGACCAACTACCGGATATGATCCGAAACGGCGAGTTTACGCCCACCGCGGTGGCTCCGCAAAGCTTTGCCTCGATGTTGTTTCTCGCCTCCGCGCTTCGGTTCGCCCTGGACTACCGGCGTTCCGGCAAAGCCGAGGACTATTTATTCGCTTGCTTGGCCTTCATGTTTGCCCTGGCCGAAGTGATGTTCATGTACTCCACGCTCTGGGATAGTCGCTGGTGGTTCTGGCATCTGATCCGTCTGATGGCGTACCTCTTGGTGCTTGGCTATGTGGTTCGCGGCTATCGCCGGATGGTATCAGACCTTAAGGTCTCTCTGGCTCAGACGACACGCACCGAGGAGACCTTACGCCTGAGTGAGCAGCATCTTCGCCGGGTGCTCGAAGCACGCGAGCGAATGGCCCAGGACCTTCATGACGGCATCATCCAATCCGTCTTTGCGCTGGGCTTGAGTCTCGAACGGTGCAGGCGGCTGGTCACGAAAGATCCTCAGGAAACGATCGGGCAACTCGACACGGCCATTGCGAATCTCAAGTTGGTGATCCGTGATTTGCGCGGCTATATCACCGGCTTGGAGCCGGAGATCGCGAATGGGCGAGGGCTCGAAGCGGCATTGGCCTCACTGGTCCGAACCGTGGAAGGCTCTCATGATCTTCACTGCCTGTTGCAGATCGACCCAATGGCCGCCGACCGGGTCACTCCGGAGCAGGCCACCCACATCGTGTATATTGCGCGTGAAGCCATGAGCAACAGTCTCCGCCATGCCAATGCCCGTGAAGAACGCGTCTCGCTTCAACTACGAGAAGGGGGCGTCCGCCTCGTGGTTGAGGACGACGGCGCGGGATTTAACCCGCAGGCGAGCGAGGGGAGAGGAGACGGCTTACGCAACATGGCGGCTCGCGCGAAGAAGCTCGGAGCCCAACTGGCGATTGTGTCCGAGCCGGGACACGGGACGCGTGTGGTGTTCGATCTCCCGACGGAGCCGGTGCATGTCTAAAAAGACGAACGCGATCCGGCTATTGATCGTGGACGATCATGAGGTCCTTCGGATGGGCCTGCGAACCCTATTCAGCGAGGCCGGCGGCTTCCAGGTGGTCGGTGAGTCCGGCACGATGGCCGTGGCGGTGACCGACGCCGCGCGTTTGAAGCCGGATATCGTCCTGATGGATGTCCGGCTTCCGGATGGGAGCGGCATTGAAGCCTGTCGCGAAATTCGTGCCGCTCGCCCTGAGACACGGGTCCTGTTTATCACCTCATTTGCAGACGATGATGCGGTGCTCGGGACCATTCTCGCGGGCGCCGACGGGTTTCTGTTGAAAGAAGTCAGTAGCGATGAATTGGTCCGGGCGACACGATCCGTTGCAGGCGGGCGATCCATCCTGGACCCGGCCGTGACCCAGCGGGTCCTGGCACGGATGAAATCCCTCTCGGTTCCGGCGAAGGAAGAGAAGAGCGACCTG
>JBOHOS010000468.1:0-4249 GCA_050731295.1 Nitrospiraceae bacterium
GTGCATGCCAAGCTCGAAGAAGACCTCATCTATCCGGCCATCCGATCGAAGATCGACGAGGAAGACCTCATGGATGAAGCTCTGGAAGAACACCATGTCGTGCACGTGCTCCTGGCCGAATTGAAAAAACTGAAGCCGAACAGTGAACGGTATGACGCCAAATTCACCGTGCTCGGCGAAAGCGTCAAGCACCACATCAAAGAAGAAGAGGGCGAAATACTGCCCAAGGCGGAGGAGGCCGACATTGATTGGGAAGAATTGGCCACCCGCGTGATGAAGCGAAAGGAACAGCTACTAGTGAAGATGTCAAAAGGTTCAGGCGGAAGCCGGGGTCGATCAGCGAGGGCACGAAAGGGAGGGGCGAAAGGGCAGGGTCGACGCTGACTTATCCGCAATACCGGTGACGCTTCTTTCAGTCGGTCATGATGGGTCAGTCCAAGGAGGTCTTCATGCGACGACATGGTGTACGACGCGTTGCACGCATCATTGCGCCAGTGGTGGCTCTGGTCGCAATCGCTTCGGCGGCGGCGGTGCTCGAAGGGGATAAGAGCCTGGCCAAGTCGCGGGCCGCGGAGAAAGGCCGCCCGAAAGACAAGCTGGATATGCAGCTTGACGAGACCAAGAAGAAAGGATTTGAGGGCGTCGATTTTTCGTACGATGCATTCGGCGCACCACCGGGGCAGGACCCTCAAAAGATTGCGGAAGAAGTCAAAGCGAAGGACCTGGCGGACAAACCGAAGGTGATGGCCAGGCAGAAGCAACTATTGCAAGACCGATATACATTAGAGTGTAGAACGCAGACCGGCGTGACGATGACCAAAGGGAAACCACAACCGATCGGCCCAACCGTGGCTCTCAAGAGTGGTGTCACCTGGGAACAGCTCGGGCAACTTGACCAAGATGAAATCAAGACTAAAAGCTTGTTTCCAAGCGGCTTCCACCGTCTACCTCATGTGAAACATGAGGTCGGAGGACAGGTCTTTCCCCAATTACAAATCGAGCAGTTTTCCCGGCTGGAGCGGTTTGATGTGGACTTTGACTTCCCCGACTGTTTTCTTCCGGAATTCCCGCCGCCGATCTTTTTGACGACCCATCCGGAGCTTGGAGACGTCTCGCAAGGAGAGGTGCTGCACGCAGAAAACTTCGATCGGCTTTTCCGAGGCCTCGTGACGCCGGTGCAGCTCGACGGATTGCGCCTATTGGTGACTCAGTTTCCCCAAGAGGAGTTCAACCTCACCCCTGATCGTAAGTCCGACAAGCCCAGCTTGGGGGTCTCCTGCCTTGACTGCCATGTCAATTTTCACACAACCGGCCAGTTTCATTTGAATCCGGACACCCGGCCGCAAAAAGACAGACTCCGCCTGGACACCGTCAGCCTGCGAGGACTGTTCAATCAACAAATCCACGGGTCGAAACGGAGCCTCCGCTCGGTCGAAGACTTTACGGAGTTCGAGCAGCGCACGGCATATTTCAACGGCGACCCCATTCGAGCCATTAAAAAGGGAGTCAACGTCATCGATCGCGTCTTGGTGCCGCACATGGCCCAGATGCAAAATATGATCGATTTTCCTCCCGCGCCGAAACTGGATCCCATCACCGGACGGCTCAATCGGAAAAAGGCAACCGAACAGGAGGTCAAGGGCGAAGACCTGTTCTTCGGCAAGGCGCGTTGCGCCGCATGCCATCAACCGCCGGCGTATACCGATCACATGATGCATGATCTGAAGCTGGAACGGTTCGGCGCCGAGGCCGACGGACCGATCAAGACCTTCGTGCTTCGCGGCATCAAAGACTCTCCCCCTTATTTCCATGACGGAAGGTTGTTGACGCTCGAAGATACGGTCGAGTTCTTTAACGTCGTGTCCGGGACTCAACTGAACCGAGAGGAGAAAGCCGCCGTCGTCGCCTTCCTCAGAGCCTTATGACCGGATGACCAGGCCCTGTGTGACCAGAGGCTGCCGACCGTTCGTTTGGAGCGACAGGAAGGCGGGGTATGGAAAAAGAGAACGTCCGAGAGGTCATAGTCATTGGGGGCGGATTGGCCGGGTTGTCCGCGGCGATTTATCTCGGCCGGAGCCGGCGGGATACCCTGCTAGTCCACTCCGGCCGGTCCATGGCGAAATGGGAATCGGACGTGCAGAACTATCTCGGCTTTCCCGACGGCATCGATGGGACGGAACTTCTGACTCGCGGCCGGACCCAGGTGGCCCGCTTTCAAGTCGACCTGGTCGAGGATGAGGTTCAGTCGCTCAGAAAGGAAGATGACACGTTCCACCTTGCCGGTCGCCAGACGTCGTATCATGCGAAACGTGTCCTGATCGCCACGGGACTCACCCATCTTCCCCCAAAGATTCCCGGTGTGAATGAATGTCTCGGACGGAGTCTGTTCTTTTGTAAAGACTGTGATGCGTTTCGCGTGCAAGGGAAACGTATTGTCATCATCGGACGAAACAATGAAGCGGCGGACTACGCGCTGGCCATGTTGCTATATTCCCCGAGCGTGATGATCTCAACCAACGGCCAGGAATCTCAATGGGATCCGGATCATGCCGGATGGCTGAACGAGTATCGCATTCTGATTCGACGGGATCGCATCTGCATGGTCGAGCATGAGGAGGGACATCTTCAGGCCCTAACTTTCGAGCAAGGCGATCCAGTCAAGGTGGATGCGGCCTTCACCACCCGAGGCGACATCTATCACAGCGACTTGGCTGAAGGCGTGGGAGCCTCGATCGACACGGAGGGCGGGATCATCGTCGATGACCGCCTCAGGACCAGCGTGCCTGGTCTCTATGCCGCCGGATGCGTGACACCCGCTAACTGTCAGATGATCATCGCAGCAGGCCAAGGCGCGATCGCCGGGCAAGCCATCAATCGCGATCTGTTCGAGGACAGTCTGAGGAATCATACCTTGCCGTGCTTTGGGCAACCGGTTCACGCGAGAGAGGTGTGCGAACGGGGCATGCTGCAGAACTGAGCCGCCACTTGCGAGAGCATTGCATGATCTTGCGGTTGTCGGTGGAGGCCGGTGCTTGGCCTTGGACCCGCATACGAAAGGAGATGTGTAAACATGGCGAAAGGGAAAGAGAAAGACGACAACGGCAAGGTCAATGATCTCGCCACGTTTCGGGAGGACGGCTCGGAGGAACAGGTCGTCCGCCACAAGGGAGAGTCGCTCGTGGAAGCGATGAAAATGCCCTGAAGGCCAATAATCCCCAAGCCGCCAACTCGTCGCGACGGAATGCGTCGTGACAGCCGAGACCAAGGATCACCAAAATTGGGAGGCTCCTCGGGCAGGCAGCCGAGAAAGTCCAAGGCGAGGAAGGCCGGGCGTTGAAAGAGGCCTGCGAGCAGGTGGAGGACCAAGAAGACGAGCACTTGTACCATAGCATGGGCTGGAGCCGTGAGCTGTGGATTGAATCGCTCTCGGATTGCCCGCGGTCTTGCCGCCTCCCGAAGAGGAGCAAGACGTGAAGTCGGCCGGTGATGCGGCCCGCGCGAAAAAGGCCAGGAAGAACATGCTCTAAACGGTTTGCCCATTCCTGTCGAGGCCTTGAATGCAAGCGCCTTCAACCCTCAAAAAGGGACGGCTTCTTTCGGCCGTCCCTACGAAGAAGTGTTGACTCTTCCGATGCGTCATCTGTACGCTTGCGGCTGCATTCGGACCTCCTCTGATGGGTGACGTCGGACAGCGATCGCTTGCGACAGCCGGCCTGAGGCGCTTCACTTCTCGTGATCCCCCTCCATCAGTTCCCTTGTATCCGATAACAGCCGCCGCTGCGCCCGCAGGATGGAAAAGGGTTCGCTCTTCGAACTGTGTCGGCGTGATCACGATCGCGATTCTCCTCGCGGGGTGCGCGCAAACCACCGGCGTCACGGAGCACCGGGCGACCAAAAGTTTTGAAGGACGCTGCGCGCCGCCCGCACCGCACCACCGCGCGACACCTCTCAAGGAATTGGCCGGAACGCCGACGGATGGCGTGACTCCCGAAGCGGCGGTTCAGACCGTCCGGGGTTTCTCTTGGCAATCACTCAAGGTTGCCGAAGCCATAGAGATCCTCCCGCTTCTTCGAGACCTGGCCGTCTTGGAGACCGTAGACGCCAGGAAACAGCCCGACGGAAAAATGCGCCTCCTGAAAGTCCGGCAACAAATATTCAGCCGTATTGCGCTTGCCAACCTGGAAGTCTCGAGCAGCGCCGCGCAAGCCGGATGCGAGGAAGAACGCGCCCACCAGCTCGCCGACCGCCT
>JBOHOS010000469.1:0-16087 GCA_050731295.1 Nitrospiraceae bacterium
CTGTGCCGAGTTCCATCATCAGTCTCCTCACTTGCCGGTCCGTGACCATTCGCCCTCCCTTGGTAGAGCGGAGAGGATACAGGACCGGCGGTTATGAGGCGCGGGCACCCCGCAGCTCTAATTGTCGTTACCCCGCAATTCTAATTGTCGCTAAACAGCTGCGCTTCCTGCGCACGCGTCAGGTGCCACCGTGGCCGCATCCAGGGGAGCCAGTGGGGGATGGCCGCCTTCAGCCGTGCGGCGCACAGATACCCCGAGGCCTCCCAGAGGCGAGCCAGTATGCCGATGACGCCTCGCTATACGTCGACCTCGCCGGGGTACCCGACGCAACGATCCTGCACTGGGTAAGATTTTAGCCGGCGCAATACGACTGCTTGCCACTAGTTATCCGCTTCTATATACTTCCGCCGCCATGTTCGATCCGCGCGTAGAGCTTCAGCCACACGATCTCATCGAGCAGCTTCGCCATCGGTTCGGATTCGAGGCATTCCGTCACGGCCAGCGCGAGGTCATCGAGGGGGTGCTGGGGGGTCGTGATGCCCTGGCCGTCATGCCCACGGGGCAAGGCAAATCCTTGTGTTTTCAACTTCCCGCCACGCTGACGCCGGGCTTGACCGTCGTCATCTCTCCCCTGATTGCGCTGATGAAAGATCAGGTGGATGCGCTACGGGCGCGCGGTATCGCGGCATCGGCGTTCCACTCGGGCCTCACCGAGCCCGAACGGGACCGGATTATTCAGGACATGCGGCTGGGACGGTTGCGTCTACTCTATCTGGCGCCAGAACGGATTCAGCATGGCTGGTTTGTGCGGATTTTACGATCGGCGGGCCCGTCATTGCTGGTCGTCGATGAAGCGCATTGCATCTCGCATTGGGGCCATGACTTTCGACCGGATTATCTGCGGCTGGGGGACCTCCGCCGCCAGCTCGATGCGCCGCCCTGCCTGGCCCTGACGGCTACGGCCACCCTGAAAGTCCAAGACGATATCTGTGACAAACTCGAACTGCGATCCCCGTTGCGTATCGTGACGGGATTCCGCCGGCCGAATCTCCAATTCGCCGTGCGGGCCTGCGCCACAAAGGCCGATAAACTGGAGGCGCTGCGCCGAGTATTGGACGAGCAGACGTCGGGAAGCGTCCTGATTTACTGCGCCACGCGGCGACACGTCGAAGAGCTGGCCACCACGCTCTCACGAACCCGTGCAGGGGTAAGCTACTATCACGCGGGGTTGGCCGACGACCTGCGGGCCACCATTCACGAGAAGTTTGCGAGCGGCCGGATCATGACCTTGATCGCCACCAATGCGTTCGGCATGGGTATCGACAAGGCGGACGTGCGCTTGGTCGCGCACTATGATGTGCCGGGCAGCGTCGAAGCGTATTATCAGGAAGCCGGTCGCGCCGGGCGTGACGGGGCGCCGGCCGACTGCGTTCTGCTGTTTCAGCACAGCGACGTCGGAACGCAGGAGTTCTTCATCCAAAAGTTAAGCGAGAAGCCGTCGCAGAACGGCAGCGAGGCGGTGGATAGTCAAAGGCAGGAGGCCTGCCGAGACCTTCTCCGCCAGATGGTCGCGTATGCCTATGGCTCCACCTGCCGGCAGCTCATGCTGTTGGATTATTTCGGCGATGTTGAAGAGAAAACGCTGGGTCCCTGCGGACAATGCGATCGATGCCTCGCGACGCCCGCGGCTGTTGAAGGCGACGGCGAGACCTTGCAGCAGGTTCGTGATGTGCTCCAGGCGGCAGCCAGATTTCACGGCCGGTTCGGTGTCTCGCGAATCATCGATCTCTTGCATGGAAGCACGGCGAAAGCGATCCTTGACGCGCGCCTGCATACGACGGACGTGTTCGGCCGGCTTCGGTCCGTCCGCCGGCCGGCCGTCGCTCGGTTGGTTCGACGCCTCATTCAGTCGGGCCATCTACGGATCGAAGGGCTGGAATTTCCCGTGCTTGAGTTGACCGGAAAAGGCGCCGCCGTGTCGGAAGGCACGGAGCCTCTGGTCTGGGATCAGATGGCCGAAGCCCTTGCGCCGGCTGAGAATAAAACGTCATCGGCGCATTCGGCGAAGAATGCCTCTTCCGGCCTCGCGCTGTCCGTGGACCATCAGCTCTTTGACCGGCTTCGGAAACTGAGGGCGGACATTGCGGCAGAGGAAGGCATCGCTGCATTCATGGTCTTTCACGATAAGACGTTGCGGCACATCGCGAGCGTTCGACCGACGTCACTCACGGCGTTGGAAGATGTGCCCGGCATCGGACCCGCAAAGCTCGAAAGGTATGGTCAGAAAGTGTTACGGGTGTTGCACGACTCTCGGTGAGGGAAGCGTCGGTTGCCGTCGTTCCTCTGGCCTGGTTACTGTCTCAAATTTCCCGCTTTGCGAAATTGCTCTTTGAGTTCGTCATACGACTGCGTGACCGGGAAGCGGGGAAACTCCTTGGCGACGGCCTCCGGGGGCCGGAAAAAAAACCCGGCATGGGCCTCGCGGAGCATGGAGGTATCATTGTAGGCGTCGCCGGCCGCCATCACATAAAAGTGAAGCGCCTTCAGCGCCTTCACCGATTCCCGCTTTTGATCGGGCAGACGTAAATGATAGTCGACAATTTTGCCTGTCTGATCGACCCCTAAACGGTTGCAAAAGATTGTGGGGTATTGGAGTTGTCGCATGAGCGGCAATGCGAACTCATAAAAGGTATCGGAGAGAATAACCACTTGGCATCGTTCGCGTAGCCATGCCATGAAGTCGTGGGCGCCCTCCAGCGGTTCCATCGTGGCGATGACTGATTGAATATCAGTAAGCTTCAGCCCATGCTGGTCCAAGAGCCCGATGCGGCGTTTCATCAGCAGGTCGTAATCGGGAACCTCGCGGGTCGTCACGCGCAAGTCTTCGAGGCCGGTCCTCTCGGCCACATTGATCCATATCTCCGGCACGAGAACGCCTTCCAAGTCGAGACACGCGAGCACTGGATCGATCATTTGCGCCTTTCTTATTACGCACACAGCGAAGAGTCGTAGCTGAAAGCTCGGCTCTTCACGGTCTGCTATGTGCGATTTTCTTCGTTTCGTCGATTCGCAAATTCCTGGCTCAAGAACCGCCAGATCTTGTCGAGAGCCTTTTCCAGCAGATCCATACCCGTCCAGCGGCGGTCACGCTCGGCCGGGTGCCGATCCGCCCAATGCAGGGCGACCGGCAACGGAATGAGTTTTTCAGTCGTGCCCGTCAATTCCGACCACAGCAGCGCGAAGGCGGTGCTCATGCGAACCGACACGGGCAGAGGACGGACAGGGTTGTTGGCCAGATCCTGGCAGAGGTCCGGCGGTGTGGTCACCAAGAGCTCGCGGCACGCCGACGGACGGTGCTCATAGATCGCGCACATCTCGTTCTCCAGAAATGGGCACGGCATCCGGAGCGCATAATAGTCCTGATTGATGGGTTCCATGTCGTCATCAGAGAGCCGGCGATCGCTGTCGGCCAACTCTATGAGGCGATCGAGAAGGCCTGCCTCGCCGAGTCGCGCGTGCGAGTCGGCGACTCGTTTCAACATGGCTTTCCGACGGTCTTCGGGTAGCGCCTCGATCACATTTTTGAGCATGAACGCCTCAGGCGCCGAGACCGGCACGAGCATGCGGCAACATGCGGCACAACCCTTCGCGCAGGAGATCTGAAGCCCGTCGGCGTTCGCGTCGTCCATCTCAAGCGATTGCGCCGCATCGCTGAGTCGGTGGAGCAAAGGAACGATGGATGTGATGGGCACAAACCCCGTCGGCACATCGACGGCTGTTGACAGCTCGCCGGCCGGCGTTTTGAGCGAAATGGTCAATGGCTCAACGGTTGGCGATGTCATCGTGCTCTCACCGCTTGCACAGTTGATTCGATGAAACCAAGCACTTCATCTTAGTGGAGGACCGGAGAGGGGTCAAGCAGGCGTCCGCGTGAAGAGCAGACGGCGATGTCTTGCGGCCCTTCATCCAATAACGGATAATGCGATGACCGCCGAGTAGTAAAGATTGCCGGCGAGCGGGTCTCGGCCACATGCTGTGAGCTGCTCGCTAGGAGCCAGGATGAAGTTGTCCGGCCATGTGATCGGTCTCTTGAAAGAATACATGCGCGACCTTGTCGAGCAAGCCGATCAGGAGGCCGGCACACAGCGATCTTTTGGATTGACCCCGGGGCAGTACCGACCCGATCAGGCCGTGTCCGACCTGCTCGCGATTTTAGATGATCGTATTGAGTCGGAAGGGGTACAGGTCGGGCTGCCCGAGGGATTCCTCCATCACATGTGGACCATCTGTAATGAGGCCCAACCGTCTCTCAAGGACCGGGTCTGGCTGGAATCCAATATCGATCACTCGGCGATCTCCAAAGCTCGCATACGAGAACTCACCTATCGGGCGCTGATTCAGTACATCGAGGAGAAGGGAAGAGGGCAGGAGGGGCGGGCAGGCTAGTCCGGTGCTCCCGGAGTGCGGATGCTTCCACCCACCGCGCCCCAGGCGCGCCAAGACGCGCCCCTTCCCGAACAGAAGGTGCTCACTCGACGGCCGCAGTAGGACTACCTGACCGCCCCTCCTGCTGTGATGAAGCATGAGAACTTAAGAAGTGGAGCAAGGACGAGATGATTAAATTCCTGCTAATCTTAGTGGGAGGGTATGCGCTGACTGCTCCGCTCGGTGTGATGGCTGTCGAGGATCTTCCATCGATTGCCCTGGAGCCTTTGATCACCAAGGGCCTTTCCGATCCGGTCTATCTGACTGAGCCGCCCGACAAGAGCGGCCGCCTGTTCGTGATCGAGCAGCGGGGGCGCATTCGCATCGTTCGAAATGGGAAGCTGGTCGAGCGACCGTTCCTTGATATCGCCGAGCGTGTCTACTATTCAGGCGGGGGGGAACAGGGACTACTCGGCATGGCCTTTCACCCCAAGTATGGGCAGAACGGCCGCTATATCGTGAACTATACCCGCGAGCCTGACTACGCCACGGTCATTGCGGAATATCACGTGTCTGAAGATGCGAACGTGTCGAAGACCACCGAAAAAATACTCTTGGTCATTCCTCAACCGTACACCAATCACAACGGCGGTATGGTGGAATTCGGCCCTGACGGGTTTCTGTACATCGGGATGGGGGATGGAGGATCGGGCGGCGATCCCGAGAATCGAGGGCAGAATCGCCATGAGTTACTCGGAAAGATGCTTCGCATCGATGTGGACCGAGGCGCTCCCTATGCCAGCCCACCGGATAATCCCTTTGCCGCCGGCGGTGGTCGTCCTGAGATCTTCGCGTACGGGCTCCGAAACCCCTGGCGCTTCTCGTTCGATCGCGAGACTCACGAGCTCTGGGCGGGGGACGTCGGACAGAAAGGGTGGGAAGAAGTCGATATCATACGGCGCGGCGGCAACTACGGTTGGCGCATGATGGAAGGGAACCACTGTTTTCTGCCTAAAACCGGCTGCACCATGGAGGGCCTCTTGCCGCCAATCGCCGAATACAAGAATGGCGGGGATCGTTGTTCGGTCACCGGCGGCTACGTCTATCGCGGCAGCCGTCTCCAGAACCTTCGCGGCACCTATGTGTACGGCGATTTTTGTAGCGGAGAAATTCTCGGATTTATCAAAGGGTCGGAGAACTCGGTGGGCAACCCCTGGGTCTTGCTCTCGACAGGGCTTCAAATTGCCTCATTCGGCCAGGATCAGTCCGGCGAACTTTACGTCATCGATTATGGCGGGACCGTCCATCGAATCATTGCCGCGCGATAGCAAGGGGGTAGAGGGGTATGGAGGTCGCGGAATCTGCTCAGCCCATTTTCCACCCTAGGCTACAGCTTACCGATGGCCCGATACACCGCGATTCCCACGATCTCGGAAATGGCGTTGGTGCTGATATCAAGAGCATGGGACTGTGGAAGAAAATCAAACACGGTCACGTCCATGACAGTACTTCGATGCCTGGACTCGTAGCCGCAAGGAGAAGGGGTTGTGTCGATTCCCTGCTTTTTGAACAAACCGAGGGCGCGAGGCATATGGCTCGCCGACGTCACCAATAGGACGGATTTCCCGCCGACCAGTCGCCCGACCTCCAAAGCTCCTTCATACGTGTTTCGTGAGCGGACTTCCACCGCGGTCGCTTCCTCCGGGACGCCAAGCCGTATGGCCAACTGCTGCATGGCTACTCCCTCCAGCGGCCCTTCCTCGAAGATAGCCGCGCTTCCTCCTGAGAAAAGGAGTTGAGGCGCATACCCTCGGCGAAGGAGATCGGCGCCGCACATCGTACGCTCAATGCCGAGATGCGACAGGACATCGGTCGGGCGCAATGTACCCTTGGGGTTGATTCCCCCTCCAAGAACCACAATAGTGTCGAATCGTTTGACGGTCGCCGGGTTAAATGGAGGGTACTGCTCTTCCAATGATGCCATCAACACCCGCGCCACGAGAGGATTCCCGAGAAAACAGACGAACAGCAAGGCCGTGATCGTAAGAATGCGAACCCAGAAGAGTCGCCAGGCCGACATGCGTCCCAGCACGAGAAGACACAGCAGCCCCAGCAGAAATACCAGCCAAGTGTAGGGATAGACGGCATACTTCACAAATTTGTACAGACCGAACCAGAAAGGCGAAAAATCCATTCAGTGTCTCTCCTTGTTGCTCCAGGTTTACGGAAAAGGTAGCATGCCCGGGCGTCTTCGTGGGATGTCGGTGAAAGCCGCGGGGAGGATAGCAGGGGGCAGACGGTGACACAAGAGAGGAGGCCGGGATGTCCATGGAAAAGCAGTACTGGCTCGTGAAGTCCGAGCCCAACTCATTTTCGATACACAATTTGGAAAAAGCCCCCAAACGCACGACGTGCTGGGACGGCGTACGCAACTACCAGGCGCGCAATTACATGCGACAGATGAAGGTCAAGGATCTTGTCCTATTCTATCATAGCAATACCGCGCCACCGGCGGTCGTGGGCGTGGCAGAGGTGGTCAGGAAAGCCTATCCCGATCACACCGCGTTCGATCCGCAGAATGCGCATTACGATCCTAGAAGCGACCGGACCAAGCCGGTCTGGGAGATGGTGGATATCCGGCTGGTGGAGATTTTCTCTTGTCCGCTTTCCTTGGACCAGCTGCGGCAGGAAAATGGGCTCAAACGCATGGAACTCCTGCGTCGTGGTTCTCGCTTATCCGTCCAGCCTGTGACCGCCGACGAATGGAAAACGATTCTGCGACTAGCGAAGAACAAGCGCGGGGCATGACCCGCAACACAGCGCCCCGGCCGCCTATTACGACAACACCGATAGCTCCAGCCAGGCTCCCGAGCGAGGCACGCAGCGAGAGCGCTTTTCAGCAGCCTGTCTACCGGCCGATCTCGTTCAGCGGTTCTGCAGTCAGGGTCACCGACCCCCGCGGATTCGGCTCCAAAATATTTGCGCGCGCGAGCTGCTCGACAGGCGGGGAGGGTTGGCAGTCGGGCGTTATCACGACGCCCCAGTGCTGATTGTTCCGGCAGGTATTGTTGAGCAACATGGCTTCAGCGTGGTGAAAGAGCAGAATTCCGCTCAGGAGATTGTCCCGGCAGAGATTGCGAACCAGATCGGGACGGGTGCCGGGATCGCGGACGGCGATGCCGAAGTGGTGGTTCCCGTAGCAGTCGTTTTGAGCCAGGTAGGGGCAGGCGCCGGCAAACGCAAAGATTCCGGACTCGCGGTTCTGACACACCTCATTGTCGATCAGCGCCGGTCGGCAATTCTGCCCGTAGAGGACGATCCCGGAAAGGATCCCTTCGGTGGCGCGACAACCGGTAATCGTACAGGTCGAATCCAGGATGTTCATCGCGGAATTCTGGTCGCTCCCCACGTAGCGAAACGTAATTCCCGAAATACGTCCCCCCGGGACTCTTTGCAGATACAACGGACCTCCGCGCCGGCTGAAGATCTGCACCTGATCCCGCGCCGCGCCGATCAAGAGAATTGGGCGTTCCACCACGAAAATCTTATCCTCGTACACGCCCGGTCTAATAAAGACCTGATCGTCCGGGCCGGCGTCTTTGAGCGCTGCGCTGGGCCTGAGATAAGAAGAGGCCCCGTTCGCATCGACGATGAGAGTGCGGCCGCCGGCCGGATTGCGCGGGGGATCGGGTGTGGCTTGAACGTCGTCGGGTCCATCTTCATTGGCATCTCGCAGGTGTTGTTCCACTTCATCCGACACGGTGACCCCCTACCGAGAGTCCAACAAAAGATGCATTATTTCGGGTGTGGAAAATGGATGTCAAGCAAACAGACAGGCTGCTCAAAAAGCCTGTTACACACGCCCACCCCAGCCGTCATTTCACCCGCCCGCCCTGAGCCAGTCAAGACTGGCTCTTTTTCCCACGGACGCGCCCCTTCCCGCTGCAAGGCCCGCAGAGCGAATGTTCCAAGCGTACGTTTTGATACGTTAAGGGACACTCACGACGGAGTACGACGGAGAACGCCGCTAGAGGGATTTTTTCGGCAGCCTGCTAGGGAGAGAGGGGATGATCGGTCAAGGCAAAATACGCCTGACTGATGGAGCCGACGGGGGACACCTGCATGAGAAACGGGGTTCGCCAATCACTGTCGGCGATATCCGACTCTTCGGGAACCAGTACGCGGCGGAGATGCGCTTGATTGGCGGCAGCCACCTTCAGCGGGACCCCCCCAACCGGGGTAATACGGCCGTCCGGACCGACCGTCCCCGTCATTACGCGATCCGGCGGAATCATGTCCCCTTTAGCGAGGGCGATCACACTGAGGCTCACCATAGCGGACAGGCTCTCGCCATAAATGGTGACTCCCGGGTGGGGAACCGACAACACCACCGTCCATGAGTCGGTGTCCATACCCGCCGCATGCGCCGCCCGATAGATAGCTCGTTTCACGGCCGTCTGTGCCATGTGCGAGAATCGACCGGGTGTCGCTCGGAACTGCACGGCAAGCCCTCCATGATCGTTGCGACCTTCGAAGGACACCACCAGATGCGCCACCGTGCCGACAGGCCTTTTTTCTTCCAAGGTGACGCCGAGGATCGAAATTAATAGCTCACGCCTCCCTTGCATCGAAGCGCCGGTGTCGTTCAGCGGAAAAAGCCAGGACCCGATGAAGGTCAGCGCAATCGCGCTCATGATGGCGCCCCTAGAAAGAGCGCCGCCTGGCCTTAGGAGTTTATTGATGACTCTGGATACGAACACGTCAATCTCCCGCAAGGCTGAACAACAGCCGATCCTATTTTTGGTCCCAATAGGGACGGTATCCATAATACGAGTGTATCACGGTTTCCCACTGAGTCTCCGCCATATCCGGCCAATTGTCCTTATCGAACCCCGGAGCATTCTCCAACTTTTCTCGTGGAACGTCTAAAATAAAGATCTGGTCGTCTCGCGAGAGGCTCAAGGCGCTCCATGGGATCGCGAAGTATTTATCCCCAAGTCCCAAAAATCCGCCGAACGACAAGACCGCATAAGCCAAGCGTCCCGATTCCACATCGAGGACAAGATCTTTGATCTCGCCTAAATCCTCGCCGGCCGCATTTCTCACTGCCACGCCGTTCAGCGAACTTGCGGAGAATATGTTTCTTCCCGAAGCGGGTCCCATGACACCCTCCTGCTCTGTGAATACCCTAGCTGAAAATCTTTTTGCTGTTGCTCCGGGTTGGAGCAAACAACGAGCCCGACGGGATGGGATGACCCGCATAAAGCGCAAGTCTCTGTCGCGGTAAAAAAATGAAGTATTTAGAAAGGGATGCAGGCGTGTGAACCGTCAAGAAAGCATCCTATGCCATGAACACCCTAGGTAAGACCTGAATTTTCATCATTCTGAGCAGTGGTTCCGCGAACGCCTTGTCTCTCAGAGGACAGATCGTCCCCTGAGGCGGGCTCGTAGTCCTGGCATAACAAGCACATAGGCCGAGTAAGCAGCTTTACCTGAATAAAAACTCACTCTTGACCCTCACACACGAATCCTCTATTAGTCCTAGACACTCCACTCAGCGAAGGAAGGCGATGAAGCACGTCATGCTGAGGACAAGTCCTCTACCCGTACTGGCGGCCTGTGCTCTAGCGGCAGCAATTTTTATTGTGGATCTCTATGCGCCGGTTGGCATGGCCGTCGGGACGCTGTACGTAGCCCCCGTCGCGCTCATTGCCCTGTGGTCCCCTCCTGCCCGTTACTCGCTGGTCGTGCTGGCTGCCATTGCCTGCACCGCATTGATCATGGTCAGTCTTCTGTATTTCTCATCGGAGTTTGTCGCGGAGATGAGCATCGGAAATCATGTGCTCGCGTTGAGCGCCATCTGGGCAACCGTCTTCCTTTCGCTTCTTCGTAAGCGAATGGAACAAAAACTTCGATGGATCGATCTGGTCCCACGGCTCTAAGAGTCGCCCCGTAGCCCCGTAGGTCACGTCTGCCCTCCACAACCATCTCCGATAGAGTTTCGTATTTTCTTGGGACGGCCTGTCCTCGGCTGGAAAATCCCCTCACAACAGACTTTGCTTGACTATTCGCCTGCTTCCGGGAATCTTGGTGGTGCGAGTAGACAAGTTGCTCCCACGTCGGTCCGCCTGTTACCGCGCCGCAATCTTTCGATCGCTGCGTGTATCTGATTGAACTTAGGAACATTTTTTAATCACAACGCGAGCGAAACCATTGGGGCCGGTCTCTTGCCTCTTTCTCGTGGAGGCAACTATGTCGCGGGGCGCGGTGTCACTGTTCCCGATAGCAAACCTGGTGTCACAAGGAGGCTCATATGTACAAGCTAATCATCGTTTTCAGCGTGCTAATCGGGATAACCGGAGTTGGAATCCACCCAGGCCAAGGAGAAGAATCAGTCACGACCACGTTCATCGGAAGCACCATCGAGGGCATTGATCAGGACAGTCAGATTATCACCATTCGGACCCCACGAGGGAACTCCTGGTCTCTGCAAGTCGCCAGTGCCGACCTCATGAAGAATGTGCAACAGGGTGATCGAGCCAGTCTTGAATTGGACGCCCAAGGTCGAGTAAAAAAGATTGTTAAAACCAAGGCTGAATCCGAGGAGCCCAAACACTAGCTCCGCGGATAGCTCGCACCGGGCATGAACCAAAGGATGGAGCATGAAGGTCTATGATCTCAGAGCGATGGGCGCGGTACTGTCTCTGTGTGGTGTAATCGTGATGGGGACGGCAGGTTCAGCCGAATGCCAAATGGGAGGCGCCGCCTCGCCGGCTCAAATGGTGAAAGGAGACGTTCTCGATATTGAAGAAGGAGACGTCTATGTGATCAAGGACATCACGGGCCACGAGACACGCCTTCATGTGAATAAGGAAACCCAAATGGAGGACCGGATCAAAGTCGGCGATAAGATCGAAGCGCAGGTCACATCCGATGGGCACGTGAAATCGATCAGAGTGCACATTCCGGATGGCGCGCCAATCAAACCGATGTCTCCCGGCCAGGTGCCTTGACCGCCGAACATCTTTCGGCCGCGGCGGTTCGCGGGCCGCGGCCGAAAGCCCACGGTTGAGCACCGACGCCCGTGTCCGACAAATAGATTGACAGAAAGACGGACACATTCTAGATTATCTTGCCGGCTTGATCCTCTCCTGATCGAGCCTTCCGCAACCGTCCACCCTGCCTTGACGACGACAATGGCTTCTTCCGGGAATTGGTTGCAACCTTTTGGCGTAAAGTGCTCACTCTTTGAACAGTCCTTCATTGAGTAGGAACGTCATGTCGGCGGGAGCCGTACAGTGCGCGGCTTTGGTTTTATACGTATTTATAGTTACCTCTGAGTGAGATTGGCAATCAGGTCTCCGGTTTCAACGATGGACTAGATTTTTCTTGCTAAGGACCCCCATAAAAAGATGAGTGGCATTGTCATTGCTTAGACATCACTCCGGAATACGTAGAATAGTGCATTTCCTATTGGGAACGGCCATGGAACTAACAAGGGCAGTCCGGTGGGCGGCGAAATGGATTCACGATGCCGTTGCTCAAGGGTCGCTGGCCATTCGGCGGACGAACACATTAATTCTGGTGGTGACCGCGGCCCTCGCGGGCGCGGTCTTTGTTCTGGACCTCGTGACGCCGGCGGATGTCGCCGTGGACATGCTGTATGTCGTGGTCGTATTGGTGGCGTTATGGTCACCGGAACCGAAATATCTGCTCACGGTCGCGACGGCTTGTACCCTGTTGATTCTGGTCGGAACCGGGTTTAACGCAACTGCTCTGTGGCCGATTCTCTCGAATCAATTCATCGCCCTGTTTGGGGTATGGTCGACGGCGCTCATCGGCGGCAAACACAAACGAATGGCTGAAGAGCTGCGCCGAAAGGAAAAGGATCTATCGGATTTCCTTGAGAACGCCCCGGTCGGCATTCATTGGGTGGGGAAAGACGGCCGGATCTTGTGGGCAAATCGGGAAGAGCTCAACCTCGTCGGGTACGCAAAGCACGAATACCTGGGGCATCACCTCTCCGAGTTCTATGCCGATCCGGCGGCGCTGCCCGACATCCTTGAGCGCTTAAACCAGGGCGAGACGCTGATCAATTATGAAGCGCGGCTGCGGTGCAAGGACGGGTCGATCAAGCAGGTGATGATTAATTCAAATGTCCGTTGGAATCACGGCACGTTCGTGCATACGCGCTCGTTCACCCGGGACATCACGGAGCGCAAGCAGGCCGAGCAAGCGCTGCAGCAGGTCACGCGAAAGCTCACCGTCCGGCTGTCCGATCTCGAACGTCACAGCCGAGAGTCAGTCCTACTCAATGAGATGGGGGACCTCCTGCAATCATGCCAGACCGTCACCGAAGCGCATGTGGTGATCGCCCGTTGCGCGCAACGGTTGTTTAAGCAGGGGTCCGGCTCGCTGTGTTTGATCGGCCCGGACTCGTTGGTGGAATCCGTCGCGCAGTGGGGAGATCGATCGCTGGGAACGCCGTCGTTCACGACGCAGGAGTGTTGGGCCCTTCGCCGCGGCCATACGCATCTGGTGCCGGAACTGGAAGCCGGCCTGCACTGTCCTCATGTCGGTCAAGCGCTGCCGGGAGCATATCTCTGCGTCCCGATGATGGCGCAAGGCGAGGCCTCCGGCGTCCTGGTGATTCACCGCGATCGGCCGGTCGAGGGCGCGTCGCAAGACGAGCCGATCTTGGCCGAAGCCACACAGCAGCTCGCCGTGACCGTGGCGAAGCACGCGGCGCTGGCCCTCGCCAACTTAAAATTGCGCGAGGCGCTTCGGCAGCAATCCATTCATGATGGGCTCACGGGTTTATTCAACCGGCGGTACATGGAAGAAACGTTACGGTTGGAACTGCGCCGCGCCGTTCGAAGTCATTCCTCCGTCGGCGTGATCCTCATAGATCTCGATCATTTCAAAGGCTTCAATGACGCCTTCGGCCATGATGCAGGTGATGTGGTGCTCCGTGCCGTTGCCGGCTGCCTGCAAAAGCATATTCGCGAGCATGATATCGCCTGCCGGTATGGCGGAGAAGAATTCGTGTTGGTGTTGTCCGATTCGACGCTGGATAACACGCTGGAACGTGCCGACGAGTTACGAGAGGAAGTCCGGCATTTGCAGGTCGCGTATCAGGGCATCCCGCTTGGTCCTGTCACCGTCTCCATGGGGGTCGTGGCGTCCCCCAATCATGGCGACACGGTGGAAGTGATTCTCAACGGAGCGGACTGCGCGCTTTATCGGGCAAAGGCTGCCGGTCGAGATCAATATAAGGTGGGTCCGATTCCGACGGGGCGGCAGGAACCGCGGCAGACCGCCAAACACGAGCCCTCAAGCGGATAGCCCCGACTTTTCTTTAAGCCGCAGCCGCCCGCGGGTTCGTCCTTTTACGGATCCCACTCCCGTCGCGGCTTTCGCGCCTAAGTCGATTCTTCGTCCTTGCCGGTCACGGAAGGAGTGGCCGGTCTGTCCGGTTCCCATGAACTTCTGCGCCCGCCGCCAGACTCCTCTGAAAAGAAACACCGCCAGCACGTAGCCCAGCACATAGAAAAACCGCCAGGTTCTTTCCATCCGTTGCTCGCTCCAGCCGAAGCGTTTGACGGTGAGTCTTTGCTGCATGCCTGTCGCTTCTCGAAGAGGCGCCAAGGTGCTCTCACCTCTATCACAGCGGAACAAGGCCTGCGATCCTTCAAAAGAAGGAACCCATGTCTATCAAAAGAGAGTGCCGGCGAGAACGATGAGAAGAAAAGATGAGGTCGAGTGCCGATCGCCCGTCCGGCATTGAGGGCAAAAACCGAACTAGGAATACTACCTGTAATAGGTGTATAAACGTAAGCCATTGTCCCATTGTGTCCGACACGCAGTTCTATTATAAAGTTTGGGGAGGGCTCCTCTACGCGAGGGGTGTTTTCTCTGAAGAGTCGTTCTGAGAGAAGTTCCGCAGAACCGTATTGGCAGAGAGGAGGCTACCTTGAACCGACATACTATTCAACGACGAGGATCTCGTTCGGACAAGAAGCAGGGAAGGACCGGCGGAGAGCATCTCCTGACCCCGCGGCAATTGGAAATCCTTCGCCTGGTGTCGGAAGGACTGACGAACCGGGAGATTGCGGACCACCTGGACATCAGCGTTCGCACGACCGAGGTTCATCGCTTTAATCTGATGCGGCGCCTCAAGGTCCGAAACGTCGCGCAGCTCCTTCGCCAGGCGCTGATTCTCCGGCTTCTCCCCGCTCATTACAGCCGGGTGTAGTTGGAGAACAGAACTAGGTCGATGCACGACCGGATCAATAACCATGATCTGCGGTAAGACGAGGCGTGTGCCTGCCGTGCTTTCTGCCTGTTGAGTGAGATTACGGCTCAGTGACCATCGGCCAAGACCGCGAGATCCTTCGGGTACAGGACAATCTCAATACGCCGATTTGAGGCTCGCCCTTCCTCCATGTCGTTGCTGGTCGTGGGTTTCGTATCCGCGTAGCCGGAGGCGGACAGGGTTGACCGGTCCACCCCGCCATCCTCGATGAGAAACCGCACCACCGTCGTGGCGCGAGCCGTCGATAGCTCCCAGTTCGTCTGGAAACGCTCCCGCAGCTTGGGTCCGATCGGAACATTGTCCGTGTGGCCTTCGATACGGATCTGCTTGTCGGCGACGTTTTTCAGGATGTCACTGACTTGTTTGAGAACTTTGAGGCCGGCCGGTTTTACGTGCGCCTGCCCCGAATCGAACAGCACCCGATCGACCATGTTGATCGTGAGCCGGTCGCGAACCTGCTGAATCCTAATGTCGCCTTTGGCGATTTCCGCCTCCAGCGCCTTGGCGAGATCCTCGTGTGTCTTGGCGAGCCGCTGGATCTCGGCCTCCTTGGCGAGGCGCTCCTGTTCCAGGCGTGCTTTCTCCTCCTCCTCGGCCTTGAGCCCTTCTTCTTGTTTTCGCAGCATGGCGCGTAAACCGGCCTGTTCCTGTCGAAGACGATCGAGCTCTTGGCCGGCGGCGGTGGAGGCGTCTTCATGCTTGCGGATGCCGGCCACGAGGCGGTCGCGCTCTTGCTTCGTCCGAGCGAGATCGTCTCCGGCGGCGGCGAGGTCAGCGGTGAGCGACGCGATCCTTCTCTTGGTCTGCTCCAGTTCGTCGGTGAGCCCGGCCAGTTTTCCGGCCAGTGTCTCTCGATCGGCGGCCTCTTGACGAAGGCGGCCGATTTCCTGATCTCGCTCGGAGAGCCGCTTATTGAGGTCTTCGGCACGAGCGGTTTCCGTTTCCAATTGGCCGGCCTGTTTTTGCAGGCGCGCAATCTCTTCCTGCGCCGTCGTGGTGCCGCTCATCAGCTTCTGTTTATCCTCCCGCAATGCGGCGGCCTGTGCTTGCTCGGCGGCCAGCTTGATCTTGAGATCCTGGGCTTGGTTTTGAGCGTCCGCGAGACCGGTCGCCAGCGTACTCTTTTCGGCGTCGAGCGCGGCCAGCCTGACGTTGAGATCGTCCACTGTCTTCTGGCTGCCGGCGAGTGACTGCTGCGCGGTCTGAAGCTGCCGGTGAAGATCCTCGGTTTTCGCCTGCAACACGCCTCGCTCTCCTTTGAGGTCGGCCGCCAATTGTTCAAGCTTGTCGTGCTGGCTGCGCAAGGCCTGCATCTGTGAATCGATCTTGCCACGCGCCGTTCGCTCG
>JBOHOS010000470.1:0-2787 GCA_050731295.1 Nitrospiraceae bacterium
CAACAGAAGTTTCCGGTAGATCCGATCGCGTCGGCCGCATCGCAAGGCCCTTTCGGCGGCATCACAATCATCGAACTGAAAGATGCGAATGGAGCTGCGGAGATCAATCCACGAGGAAGACCTGGGAGCGGACATGCCGAATCTCGATACCTTGTGATTTACGTCAGTCCGGAGGGCAGTTACGCTTCCTTGACAGATGTGGGAGAGGTCAATTGCATAAGCTGGGTCACGGAGGCAAAGACGAGTGACGCTCTTACCTTCGCGGTCGATACCGGCGGGCTCAAGGATCCCGGTTTGCGGATTTGTCGCCCGTTCACGTTACAGGTCGAGAACCCTTCAACCGTGCGTGTTCAAAGCGGCACCTATAGTCGGAGCCGTCGTATTTTGACCAGGATTCCTCCGCTCAGTCCGGATTGGAACTTGGAGGCGATACGCAACTCCGGCCTTAATGGGATACATCTGGGACCCGTGAACTCCGCGGCGAATTCAGCTCCCTCTCAAGGTAGACTGAAAATATCGGTTGCCTCCGGAGGGAGGGAGTTCCTCAAACAGTTCCGTGCCCAATTTCCGGCTAAACCCGGCCAACGGTACGGAGAGGTTGTGCACGGCTATGTTGTCGAACGTGATCATACAAATTGGCCATCCGATGTCCTGCTTCAAGCCTGGTATCAGGAATCATTTGATCAGCCTGCGACAGTGGAGGCCTTCGAAACTGCTGTGACTGATCGGTACGGGCAACCGAGTGCCAAGGGTAGCGCGATCAAAGGAAGTAGAGATCTGTTACTGCAATGGTTTTATGATCTCAGTGGAAGGCAGCTTGGTGCAGGGGAGGCAGATATCAATAACTGTCTCTCTGTTGCCCAGGCATTTAAAGATGAGTCCCGTGATTTTCCCGATTTCTATTATATTAATAGGGGGACCGATGGCAGGGGGACCGATATCGGTCCATGGGGCTGCTCATTGGTGATGACGCTCAGCCGACCTCTAAGTTCTAATTCGCTGGGGGTTCGTGGCTATAGAATTGATGCAGTTCACGGACTAGCCTTGGGGATCAGCCATTTTCGATCTCGTCTGCATGAGGTTTTTCAAGCACAGGAGAAAGTGAAAGCGACGGGAGCTTTTCAACCCAAGCTGTGAGCTAAATTAGCTTATACATCTGAGAGTGATCATACTATAGGGGTCAGACCTTGAATTAACCTGAATCCGGCGTGAAAATGATGGCTTCACAGTTTGAGTCTCTCGATCTGATGAAGCGCATGCCTCCAAGCCGCCTCACCCGGCCCACTCGCGGGCAACGCCAAACTGGGCCGGTTCCCCACTCGACGCAACTGGGCCGGCATCAGCAGAATCTTGTGGCGGAGGGTCTGCAGCGTGGCATTCTGACATTCCTGGGGCAAGCACAGCCGCTTGAACCAGTTGATGAGGTTGTCGGTGAGCAGGAGCAGATGGAAGTCGGTCTCGTTGGCGAAGAAGTGTCGAGTGGGACTGCTGCCCAAGGCATACTCCCCGTTGAGTTGCTTGATGAGCAATTCGACCCCAGCCCGGTCGTTGGAGAAACGCCAGAGGTTCAGCGGCTGCAACGGCAGATTGGTGACCAGGACTTGGTCGTGATATCGGCCGAGCTTGAAGAGCGTCAACTGGTCGGTCGGGTCGTCGGGCTGGGGCCGCCGGATCACGACGAAGCGAGACGGATGAGGCCACCGAATCGGCTGGTAGGGGAACTCGGCGACCTCGATGCCCCGGCTGGGGCTCACGTACCGCAGCTGAGCGAGCGTGCGTGTGATCGGGGCGGGCAGGCGGGCAACGATCACACAGCCGGTCTTCTGCGCCTCCAGCCACTCGATCAGGGTGTGATCGTAAACCCCTTTGTCGGCGCGGATCATCACCGCCCGGACCCCAGTGGGAATCTTCGCGAAACACGCCGTCAGGAGTTCGCGTGTGCCGCTGGCCGTATGAGCGTCGCCGGGCCGCAGCGCGCCGTGCCAGAAGTCTTGGCTCAGCCCCTCGAAGCAGCGCAGTGGATGATCGGACGGACGGCCACGTTTGATCGGGTTGGATCCGATCCTGGCGTGCTCCTGCTTGCCATAGAGCACCAGCACGGTGGAGTCCACATCGCAGATCAACCGCGAGGGCGGATGCGGGCGTACCGTCATCCGTGCCAGCCGGCGATCGTGCCGTCGGCGCAGTGTCGGCAGCGCCGTCGGCGCCACGCGGAGCAAACACCGTCGCACCGTCGTGGGATTCGGATAGGATCGCAGACCCGTGAGGTACTGGAAGACTCCGTTCTGTTTCAACAAGTGGGCGGGTTCGATGCGTTCGAGACCACGGATCATCGGATAGAGCACGGCCAGAAACATCTCGCCGACGCTGTACCGGTTGTGGCGTTGCATCAAGCGGATGTCCTGCGCCATCGCATGTTTGAATCCAATGCGCGTGAGAAACCGATGGAGAAGGTACACTCCACCGTAATGAGTCAACGTCTCGGCACCGAAGGCGATACGGAGTGTTCGAGGTCCTTTGGGCATCCCGCTGAACCGTCCCTAATAGGGAGGGTTCAGCGCAAGACAGATATCTTGGCAACTCCGCGTCTCTGGCCATGTCAAATGATTGGGCATGAACCCTTCACGCAGGATTCAGGTTTATATGTCCAGGAGGATAATATACGAAAAAGCCTGCCGGTTCCGTCCTTCGTAACTATGCGGAGTCGGCGGGTGTGTCTCTATAGGTAAGACGCACACGCGGTTTAGGAAACCGCTGCTCTAGCCAACTGAGCTACGGGGCCAGGAG
>JBOHOS010000471.1:0-3276 GCA_050731295.1 Nitrospiraceae bacterium
TTTATAGTTCTGAATCCGCCCCATCTTGACCGAGGGGGAATGGATATAAATCCAGTTGTCTGAAAAGACCGACTCACGATCCACCACCAGCACGACCGTGAGATAATCGCGATAGCGAAGCTTCTCCGCGGTCCTCAGGACGACATCGGGCGGCAGCGGGTCAAGGGCTCGGACAAGCTCCCGAAGCGGCATCGTGGAGATAAAATCTGTCCCCTCGTATTCCACCCGTTCGCCGGTGGCCGTCCGCGCGAAGACGCATTCAACGCGTCCATGGCGGTGACGGATGCGTTCGACCATGAGGCCGCGTCGCGTGCGAGACCCGCTTGCCGCGAGCACCCGTTCGCAGCGTTCCCACATCATCCCGGGGCCGAATCGAGGGTAGTGAAACTGCTCGATCAAGGTCGTGACGGTTTCTCCTCCCGTCGCATGCTTGGCGCCGAAGACCGCATGCCGAAGGGCTTCTTTCAGCGACAAATTCTTGATCCGTTGCGCCGCCCAATCCGCAGAAATCTCGTGACACGGGATGCCCCAGACCTTCTCCGTATAGGTTTTAAAGAACAGCTGATAGAGGCGGGAGCCGAAGCGGTTCGACACCCATTGCTCGAACGTGGTCTCCTCGGGAACAGGACACACTTTGGCGAAGGCATAGCTGAGACAGACCCGCACCGTTTCGGCCGGCCCCAAGCCGGCCAGGGCATTCAGGGGTTTCAGCGGGTAATCGAAGAAGTTTCCGTTGTAGTGGATGCGTGATTGCCGAGGCCGAAGGAGAAAATCTTCACCGAGGATTTCCTGCCAGAGGTCGTTGATCAGGGGAATCTTGGAGAAGAACCGGTGTCCCCCGATGTCGAAGCGATAGCCACGGTAGCTGACGGTGCGGGATAGGCCGCCGACCTGGTCGCTTCCTTCCAGGATAGTTGATGGCCGGCCCAGTTTGGCCAGTTCATAGGCGGCTGTGAGGCCGGCCGGCCCCGCGCCAATGACGACAACGGGCCGCTCACTCATCGGCCGGGCTCCGCGTGCCCCACGTGACGCCGCTGACGTGAAGGGACTGAGGACGTCTCCGTGGGGCGGTGTCATGCCCGAGCAGCTGACCGGCGATTCCCACCGCGAACGCCAGCCCGCCGTAGAGAAAATACAGCCAATGCCAGGGAACGGCGAGCACGGTAAATCCAAGGCCGCGTTTTCGTCTGAGAAAACCGTACAAGCCGGCATTCAGCGCGAGGAGTGCGACGGCGAAGACACCGGCGGCCGTTATGACGATGGGTCGCCAAGCGGATACAGCCAGCGTCACGAGCAGCCCATACGCGAGGGCGACGCTGAGGCGCTCGGATACGCGAAGGTTCAGGTCGTTGGCCAGGCGGCGGTGTTGGAGAATGAGGGCGGTCCAGGGTAGGGCACGGTAGAAGAAATCGGCCTTCAGCATGGATCGGACTTCCCAGCGCTTCCAATGTTTGATCTGAATGGACTTGCACAGCCGAATAGTGTGGCCCGCCCGTTTCAGCCGATACCCCAATTCAATATCCTCGACGGAAGGGTGGCGATACGTTTCATCGAATCCCCCGATCGTCATGAACACCTCGCGGCGGATGGCCCCGCATGCTCCCCAGAAGGTGGAGGCTTCCTCCAGGCCTTGTTGATGGACATAGTGATGCAGGAGGTTGCGGTACTGGGAAAGAAAGTTCCGCTCGCCGGGTTCATCGTCGTAGGAGCCAAAGACCGCCGCAGCTTCCGGGGCTTGCGCGAAGGCCGTGGCGACAAGCCGAATGGCATCTTGAGGGACCGTGACATCGGCGTCGATGAAGAAAAGGATCGTTCCCGTTGCGTGCCGCGCGCCCAGATTGCGCGCTCGCGCAGGCCCGCCGGGTGACTGAAATTTCACAACGCGCAGTCCAACTTCAGCGGCCAGCTGTGAGGAACCGTCGGTATCGCCGTCCGCGACGACAATGATTTCTGCGGGAGGGGGATCGAGCTTCATCAAGCTCGACAGGCATTGACGAAACTTCTCGCCTCCGTTGTATACCGGAACAATGACGGAAATAGACGGTCGTTCAGCCTCAACCCGCCGGCATGTATTAGTATTCCGCTCGTTCATGGGCCAGCGCAGCTCCTGTCATGTCGATCAAAGCGGTGGACGCATCTGCAACTCCCGTTCGACCGTTATAGGCTAACAATACTTAGACAACAATACGTCTCTTGAGGGATGGGCCGCACAAAAGATTATGGACCTTGGTCGAATACCGGGAACCCTAGACAGTCGGGGTGGTTATGAGGATGCGACCCGAAGGAAAGGGTGATCCACTGCAGTCGCGAGAATCGGGAATTCGGGTTGCTCGTGAGCGCCGACCAGACCCGCCCGCGGTTTGCTCCAGATGGGGCATGAGTTCCACAACAGGGTCAGGTGGCCGCCGATCGGCAGATGTCGATGAAAGCGGGAAAGAAGAACGTGAGGGCTAGCGGTCTTTGAACTGAGTATCCCGGTAGGCGGCAAGAGCTGATGCCAGGCTGGCCTTCAACTCCAATCGTTTAGGTTTGCCGGTGGCGGTGTAGGGCACCTGGGTTCCGAACAGGACCACTTTGGGGCGTTTGAAAAAGGGCAGGCGGCTTTTGCAGAAGGCCAGCAGGTCCGACTCCGTCGGCGGATGGGCCTCGTCCCGCGGGCAGATGTAGGCGGCGATTTCCTCGCCGTAGTAGCGGTTCTCGAACGGCACGGCCATGGCAAATTTTACGGCCGGATGGCCCTTCAATACGTCGTCGATTTCCAGCGGTGAAATATTCACCCCCCCGCGAATAATCAATTCCTTGAGCCGTCCGGAGATAAAGAAGAAGAGGCGCCCACGCTCGTCGCGCGCATAAAATCCTTCATCGCCGGAACGGAACCAGCCCCACTGAAAGGCCGCCTCGTTCGCATCCGGTCGTTTGAAATAGCCGGTGCACACGGTCCGACCCCGAATACAGATCTCCCCCCGCCTCAGCTCCGGCAGCGGTCGGCCTCGATCGTCGAGGATGGCCATCTCATTGTGGCGGACGGGAATGCCGATGGACGGGAATTCATAGCCGGTCAGCCAATGGCGGTGCTGGCCCTGGGAGAGATCGTTGGGGAGAAAGCACGAATAGCAGGTCGTTTCCGACAATCCGTAGCCGTGCCGAATCGGAAAGCCGAAGCGATCCTCGAACCGCATGGCCGTTTCTTTCAGCAATGGTCCGGCCCCGCAAATGAACCCACCGAAACGATCGAGTGTATACGTTCCGATATCGTCGTTGGCTTCGAGCAGAAAT
>JBOHOS010000472.1:0-1358 GCA_050731295.1 Nitrospiraceae bacterium
ACCATATCGTCTACGTAGCGCAGGTAGGGCCTGACGCGCAATACCTGCTTGATGAAGTGATCGAGGTCATCGAGATACAGATTGGCAAAGAACTGACTGGTCAAATTGCCGATGGGGATGCCCACGCGCCGTTCGAACGGCGTGAAGAGGTCATCACCGGGAATGTAGCAGACCTCTGAATCTCCTCGGGGCGATCCATCGATGATGCGATCCAACAAGTCTAACGCGAGCGGGTCTTTGATCCGTCCTTGTAACTTACTTTTCAAGATCGCATGATCCATAGACGGGAAGTACTGCCGGACATCCATTTTCAAAACGTACCGATAGGTTTGTGCCCAGGCTTGATAGCGATCCACCGCAGCATGGACACCCTTGCCGCGCCGGCAGGCGTAGGAATCCGCAATAAACGTACGGTCGAGCGGCGGCTCGAGACAATTCATCACCGCGTGGTGCACGACCCGGTCGCGAAACGGCGCCGCGGCGATGACGCGAGGCTTGCGCTCATAGATCGTGAATAGGCGGTAGTCGCCGGGCCGATAGGTCCCATTTTGAAGCTCGTGTTGCAGCAGGAGCAGTTCACGCTCCAGATTCAGGCCAAACTCCGCGATGGACAGGCTGCCGCCTTTGCCCCGTCGCGCCTTTCGATACGCAGTGAGCAAGTTCTCGAAACTCACCAACCGTGGCCACAGGTCCCCAAGCCGCTTCATGGATTTGCCTGAGAGGGATGCTGACTGCGTAGCCACCCACCGATCTGCCGGCCGAGATCATCAAGCAGCCTCGCACCATGCTCGTACTGTCGGATCGCCATGACCTTCAATTCATGAGCCAGCCTCCACAGGTGGCGCACGACCTCCAGTCGCAGATTCGCGCGCTGCAAGGGAGCCTGCTTGTTGCGCGTGTAAGCCGCTTCCACGAGAAGTTCCAGTACATCGAGCATCCCGGTTTCTATTCGCTCACCCAAGGTAAAACGCCGCGAGCGGGGAAATTTGTCGAGGTGAGGAATGAGCCAGAGGAGTAGTTCATGACACGCTTGCACGGCATGGGGCGCGCTGGAAGTTGACATCCTTTTGCTCCATTACGCCAGCGACGGTCCGCAGAAACATCCGGAAAAGAGCAAAGGGTCAAAGCGCACAGCGCACAGGCTTAGGGGAGGTCCTGGGCAAGACGGAAGCCGATGTAGTTGTACCGGGTGACGACGTCGAACCTGAACCGGGACGAGGCACGCAGGGGCACCGGAGAGTTGTCGTACCAGGAACCGCCACGAATCACGCGCCGGCCGCATTTCTCCTCGTCCTCTCTGTCATAGCAATCTTGTACCCACTCCCACACATTCCCGCTCATGTCATACAGCTCAAGAC
>JBOHOS010000473.1:0-1294 GCA_050731295.1 Nitrospiraceae bacterium
CCGGAAGGTCGTCGATACTGTTTGTTTGCAGCATGCGCATAGACCGTTCCAGGCCGATATCGATTCCCGACTCTGAGGACAATAAATAGAAAGAAGAGGAGTTTGGAATCAGCGTCAGTGAGTTTTGCGCTTGGTAGGAGAAGACTGTGACGAAGTACTCGCGCCGAAGGAACGGCGCGGCGCCGAGAGATCGGCGCGTCATACGACGCGAGCAATGCTCAGATCCCGGCGTAGCAAGCCAGGAGCTGAGTCCAAGGCATTTGCCCACTTTGAAGGCAGTTACAGATTTGCGTTGGCCAAAGCAATCGCGCTGCGAGCAGCCGAGTATCAATGATGGCATTGACCATCACGAAAGACCTGATCCTCAATCGCGCTCTTTCGATAGCCCGGCCGAGAAGAAAGAAGATCAGCACTCCGAGGCGCACCGGCAGTCTTCAGGGGAACAACCGGCAAGCGCCTGCGCGGACGGCAGAGGACAAATGGGATAAAAATGCGCAAAATGCGAGATTGGTTCCGGATGGGCAGGCTTACCGTTTTGGGCTCACCGCTCGACTCCACGATCTCCCCTGCGCCGCGTCTAGCTAGATGTCCCCAGCGGGATCGCGCGCTCGCTTCATCGAGATGTGCGATCTGTTGTGAGAGCTTCACCCGGGCCGGCGCTTACCACGCTCTCCGAATCCAAGGACCGTTGTGCCGGGCCGGTCCACTGGCGCGGGCGCTTATCTGCCCGTCGCCGCATATCACCACGGTTCGAGATCGAGAATCGGCGTATCAAGCGCCTTCGCTGCACGCGTCGGATCGAAATATTCGCGAATGAACCCGATCTTGCCGCCCTCAGCGCGAAGGAACACCACGTATTCCTGGCGATAGATGCGTCTCGTAGGCTTAATGAGCCCTTCTGCCCTGACTTGGGCGACTGCCGCCTGTGGATCTGCAAAAGCATGTATCTTGGGATCGATAAAGCGGAAGTTTTCTACTGCGTTAAGGAACCAGGTTACGTGACGGATTACCTCCGCTCGGCCTGCAAGCCTGGCCGGATGGCCAATGGCAGGTGCATAGGCAAGTTCCCACACGATATCGTCGGCTATGAGCGTCCGCCACTGCGTGTTGTCATCGACGAGGGTCTGGATATGTCGTTGTAAGAGATCGGACGCAATTGTCATTTCAAATCTCCTAGCGTCTTGTTAGATACGGCGTCTTATCCGGCTGCTGCCAATGACTGCTGCACACCTTCGCTATAAGGTGTCTTGGTAACGACCCCGAGCAGGTGTTGGAGCGCGGAGTCATCGACGAT
>JBOHOS010000474.1:0-6358 GCA_050731295.1 Nitrospiraceae bacterium
AGTGACGCCGCCCTTTTTTATCCCTGTACCGTTCGCGTTAGGCACGTTTGGCGCATTCATCCAAATGCGATCGCCAACAGAGAACCGCCGCGCGCTGTTCGATGTCGCCGTGGCTGGCCCGTTGGCAGGATTGGTAGTTGCGATTCCGGCGCTAATGATTGGACTGCAACATTCGGCCGTTATTCCGGGCCGGCTGATTGACGAAACCACTACACATAGCGTAGTTGGCGGAGCATCGGCAGGTTCTTCTTTGCTCTTTGCGCTTCTTGCGAAGTTGGCGCTGCCGGACGCGCTGAGACACGGCTACGTCCTTCAGCTCAGCCCGCTGGCTTTTGCCGGCTGGCTTGGGCTTCTCATCACTGCACTCAACTTGTTGCCAATCGGGCAATTGGACGGTGGCCACACGGCTCGCGCCATGTTCGGCCAGCGAACCGGCAACACTATCAGTACGTTGGCGATGTGGTCATTGCTATTGCTCGCCCTGTTCGTTTGGCCCGGTCTACTCATGTGGGCGCTCATCGTATTCTTCATCGCCGGAAGAGGCACCCCTCCGCTCAATGACTTGGTGCCGATCTCAGCTGGCCGCAAATGGCTGGGCTACGCGACGTTTGCCGTCCTGGTTTTGATTTTGGTTCCATTACCACACGCGCTGTGGTCAGAGGCTGGGATCTACTGTCCCTACGTGGGGCCTCCGTAATGAAAAGTCCTTCGGGGTAGAGCGATAGGAACACTGTTGGCGAGGCAATGCCATGACTACAAGGTTCAACTGGGCGAAGTGGAGCGTGGTGTTCTTCATCACAGTGATCGTTGGTGCGGGAATTTGGTATGTCGTCAGTCGTGGCTGGTTAGCTGGAGGGAATCATTCCCGCATGACCGAAGAGCCGAACGAGCGGGACCAAGGTGATATGGCGGGAATGGAAATGCCGGGAATGGAAATGGGTGACACGCCTAAGGCGCAATCGCAAAAGGCGTCTGACGTTCCCGGCTATGCGCCAATCATGATTGCTCCCGACATACAGCAGCGCATCGGGGTGACGATCGGCAGCGTCCAGCGGGAATCGCTTCGGATGAGCGTTAACACCGTGGGTATCGTTCATCCCAATGAGACAAGTACGGCGCGCGTTCACTTAAGAGCAAACGGCTGGGTTGAAAAATTATTTGTAAACTTTACCGGCCAGGAAGTTCAAAAAGGTGAGCCACTGCTGTCGATCTACAGTCCCGATTTTCTGACATCACAAGATGAGTACCTAATCGCAAGCAGATCCAAGAACCTGCAAGCCACCGCGCAAAGTGGGCAGTCCTTGAGCAGTGCAGCTCTCCAAAAGTTAAGGCTTCTAGGCATCTCGGACGAGGAGATTCGCAATTTGGAAGAGACCGGGCAAGCAAAAGTCAACTTGACGTTGCGCAGCCCAATCACGGGGACTGTGCTCGAAAAAGATGTCTTGCAGGGCGATTACATCACTCCCGAGCGCGAGCTTTATGTAGTTAGCGATCTTTCGACGGTTTGGGTTCAGGCGAAAGCCTATCAATATGAACTGCCGCACGTGGAACTTGGCATGCCGGCTCACGTCACGGTGCCGGGACTGCCGGAAACCCGGTATGAAGGGAAGGTGGTCTTCATCCAGCCGACGGTCGAAGAAAGCACGCGGACTGTGCAGGTACGGATCGAGTTGCCCAATCCCGACGGGCTACTCAAGCCCGATATGTTTGTCGAGGTCGAAATTGAGCACGAGATGGGCGAGGGCTTGCTCGTGCCGGTTGCCGCGCTCTTTCGCACCGGAAAACGCGACATCGTGTTTCGCGCGGAAAAGGAGAACCACTTCATGCCGGTCAAAGTCGAGATCAGCCCGATGAAGTTTGCCAAGGAGCAGTATCACGTGCTGAAAGGACTAGAAGCCGGTGATCGCATTATCACGTCCGCCAACTTCCTAATTGATTCCGAAAGTCGGCTGCGAGCAGGCGCAGGCGGCATGGCCGGGATGCCTGGGATGGAAGGAATGGAGATGGGCGACATGGAAGGTATGGATCACTCCAAGATGGAAGGCATGGACGACTCCGGGATGAAACACTAACGGCGAAACGTTGCGGGAGAATCGAACATGATTATTGCAAAACGAATCGTAACAGTTGGATTGCTAACTTTGATTGTCTGTACCACGACGCCCGTCAAAGCGCAGCAACAGGATGAGGCACCCATGCCCCCACAAGAAACCGAGGGTATGAATGCGGCAAATCAGATGGGCGGCCAGATGATGGGCCAGTCGCCCGAAATGCAGGAAATGGCGCGCGCTATGAAGAGCATGGCGGATATGTGCCAGATGATGATGCAACGAGAGGCACAGCTTCGCCCCTATTGGATTACGGCCGTCTGCGTCGTCGGAGTGTTGCTTACGGTTGCGCTCGTGTTGTTCATCGTTTTAGAAGTTCAATGGGTTCGAATCTGGAATCTACGTATTAAGACGGAACGTAGGAACTTGGGATAAGCGACGCCGGCAACAATTTCCGAGGCCAGTGGCCGTAGGGAATTCATCAACGGGAGGAGGCACCTAGAGAATATGAGAATCTCATTTCGGAATCAGGAGAGTAGACTCGCTGAATACCTGCCGGGTTTGAAGTCTTCGCGCCTTTCCTATGAGCAAATTACGGGCTTGCCGGAGAAAACGATTTGGACTCGCATCCCTATTTCTGGACATCCGTGTGACCTTGAAGAGCGCGATTTGGACTTCTTTTTTCATTACGATATTTTCCCGCCCGCGATCTTGAAGTTCTTCGGCGAGTGGCAGCTTCATCACAGAGCAATGAAAGTCGGAGACGTTATCGTTCAGCAGGCGCACGTACCGCCCGTCAGCATAGGGCTAAAGCTGCTGTTTGGCGTCCGCGTCCTGTCGGTCTACCGCTCGTCGGAAATGGCTGGTTTTCGCTATGGGACGTTGATGGGGCATCCCGAAACGGGAACGAACGAATTCTCGTTTTCCGTCGACGAGACGTCACTCTTCGCGGCCATCCGTACCGTGGCAATGCCGGGCCTCTTGTTGAGCTGCATTCTTGCGCCAGTGTTCACCAAGGCTTACGTGGCCTACTGCAACGCCCCGAGCGCTCGAACGGATGAAAGATAACTTCTTACGATACAACTCTCCGGTAAAACGTGGTGTCGACCTAGAAAAACGCATATAACATGATCGCCCGCATCATCGCATTCAGCGCTCGAAATCCATTCCTAATCGTAATGGTGATCGTGGCGATCGCCGCCAGCGGCGTCTGGGCCATCTACAACACACCACTCGATGCAATTCCCGATCTCTCCGATGTTCAGGTCATCGTCTATACGGAATGGGAGGACCGCAGCCCGGACATCATTGAGGACCAGATCACTTACCCGATTGTGACGCAGCTTCTGTCGGCACCGCGAGTCAAAGCGGTGCGGGCACAATCGTTCTTCGGATTCTCACTGATCTACGTGATTTTCGAGGACGGCACCGACATCTACTGGGCGCGCAGCCGGGTGCTGGAATATCTGAGCGGCATGGCCGGTAAGTTGCCACAAGATGTGGCGCCGCAGCTTGGCCCCGACGCGACGGGCGTCGGTTGGGGACTGGAATACGTGCTCATCGACGGCACTGGGCGGCACACGCTGGCTGAATTGCGGACCTTGCAAGATTGGCACGTGCAGTACCAATTGCGGTCTGTTCCTGGTGTCGCCGAAGTCGCGCCCGTCGGTGGTTTTGTGAAGCAGTATCAGGTCACGCTCGACCCCGACAAGCTCTTGGCATACAAGGTGCCGATTAACCGGGTCGCTGAACAGATCCGCCGCAGCAACCAGGAGGTCGGCGGGCGTGTGATCGAATTCACCGGCCGGGAATACATGGTGCGCGGCCGGGGTTATTTTGAGACGGTTTCAGACATCGAAGAAGTCAGTCTCGGCGCGCAGGAGGATGGTACGCCGATCCGTGTGCGCGATGTTGGCTTCGTACAACTCGGCCCAGACATCCGCCGAGGAGTGGTGGATTACAACGGCCTAGGCGACGCCGCCGGCGGGATCGTCGTGGTCCGCTTCGGCGAAAGCGTCTACGACGTGCTGGAACGGGTCAAGGAAACGATCGCCGAGACGGTTCGGCCCTCGCTCCCGGAAGGGGTCGAACTGGTCATCACGTATGATCGCTCTCCACTCATTGAGCACTCCGTGGCCACGCTGCGCAGGAGTCTCATCGAGGAGTTCGTCATTGTCAGTCTCGTCTGCCTGGTGTTCCTCTTCCACTTCCGCAGTGCCTTGGTTGCCATCCTGAGCCTGCCGTTGTCGGTTCTGCTGACGCTGCTGGCCATGCGGGGGATCGGGCTGACCTCCAACATCATGAGCCTGGGCGGCCTTGCAATTGCCATCGGAGACATGATCGACGCGGTCATCGTCATGATCGAGAACGCCCATAAGCACATCGAGCACGAGCAGTCGAAACCGGAGTCCGAGCGGCGGGGCCGCGCCGAGGTCATCATCGAAGCGGCCAAGGAGGTGGGGCCGTCGCTGTTCTTATCACAGATCGCCAGCACCATTGCCTTCTTGCCTCTCCTGTTCCTGGAGGACCAGGAAGGGCGGTTATTCCGGCCACTTGTCTATACCAAAACGTTCGGCATGCTGTTCGGCGGCGTGCTGACGATCACGGTCGGACCATTCCTGATGACGCTCCTAATTCGCGGTCGGATTCCCGCCGAGGAAAAGAACCCGATCAATCGTCTCCTCATTCGCGCCTACCATCCTTTTGCCCACTGGGCGCTGCGCTGGCGGTACGTCGTAGTCGTGCTGGCCGTGTTGGTCGTGTTGGCGACCGTGCCGGTCTACTTGCTTCTCGGATCGGAGTTCATGCCGCCGCTTTGGGAGGAGACGATCATGTACATGCCGGTCGCTCTCCCCGGCGCTTCGATCCAAACGATGCGCCAGGCCATTCAAGAACAGGACCGCATCCTCATGGAGTTTCCCGAGGTCGCCAGCGTGTTCGCGAAGGCGGGGCGGGCGGAGACAGCCACCGATCCTGCCCCGCTGGAGATGGTCGAGACGATCGTCCATCTGAAACCGCGCGACCAGTGGCGCGACGGCGTTACTCCCGATGAGCTCATTGCCGAAATGGACCGGGCGCTCAGGAAGCAGCAGATCGGCTTCAGCAATAGCTGGACCATGCCCATCAAGGGCCGGATTGATATGCTCGCTACCGGCATCCGCACACCGATAGGCGTGAAGGTGTTCGGTCCGAAGCTGGAGGAGATCAGCCGTATCGCCGGCGAGATCGAGATGCATGTCAGCATGGTGAAGGGAACCCGCAGTGCATTCGCCGAGCGCGTCGCCGAAGGTTATTACCTGGACATCCAGGTCCACCGCGATGCGATCGCCCGCTATGGTCTTACGGTGGCCGACGTGCATGAAGTCATTCAATCGGCCGTAGGTGGCGCGAACGTCACAACGACAATCGAAGGCCGCGAGCGATTCCCAGTCAACGTCCGCTACGGCCGCGATTTTCGCGAGGACCTCTGGCGGCTGCGACGTGTGCTGGTGGAAACGCCGCTCGGTCCGCAAGTTCCATTCGAGGAACTGGCAAACCTGGAGATTACATCCGGCCCGAACATGATCAAGAGCGAAGCTGCGCAACTGGTAGGTTATGTCTTCATCGACATCGCCGGTCGTGACCCAGGCAGCTATGTGCAGGATGCAAAGGCGATGGTGGAACGGAGCGTTCAAATCCCCTCCGGCTATCACCTCGAATGGAGCGGCACCTACCAGGCGATGCAGCGGGCGCAGCAGCGGTTGACCTACCTGATTCCGCTGACCCTGCTAGTGATCTTTGTGCTCCTGTACCTCAACACCCGTTCGCTCATGAAAGTGCTGATCGTGTTTCTGGCCGTGCCCTTCTCGCTGATCGGGGCGTTTCTGATCCTCTACCTGCTCGATTACAACCTGAGCGTCGCGGTGTGGGTCGGCATCATCGCGCTGGCCGGCGTGGACGCCCAGACCGGCGTGGTCATGCTCCTGTACCTCGACGTGGCCTACGACCGCGCGAAGCAGGAAGGGCGGATGAACAGCCTGGAGGATTTGGAAGGGGCCGTTATGGAGGGGGCGGTGCAAAGGATTCGGCCCAAGATGATGACCGTAATGGCGATCATGATGGGCCTCTTGCCCATTATGTGGTCCACGGGCACCGGAGCCGACATGATGAAGCGAATCGCCGCCCCGATGGTCGGCGGCGTCATCACATCCTTCATCCTGGAACTGCTGATTTATCCGCCGGTGTTCACGATCTGGAAATGGTGGGCGGAGGTACGATCAGCCCGGTCTGCGGAAGCCGGAGTGTGACAGAAACGAATTCCATGCGAATCG
>JBOHOS010000475.1:0-5488 GCA_050731295.1 Nitrospiraceae bacterium
TATAACCGTCGGTTTTTCGATGAGGCCCTCACGCGGGAATGGCAACAATTCCAACGAAGCGGCGAGGCCTTTACGGTCATTATCATGGATGTGGATGCGTTCAAGGCGATTAACGATCAGTACGGGCATGAGACAGGGGACCGGGCGTTACAGCAGGTGGGAACGGCGCTGCGCGCCACCCTGCGCGAGAGCGACCTTATCGCGCGCGTGGGCGGCGACGAATTCGCAGCCCTGTTGCCGAGAACCGATACGGAGCACTGCGCACAGGTATCCGAGAAGCTGCGGGAGGTCCTCAAGACGCTTCGCGTCACGACGTCACCGGGCGAGATCGAGGTCTCCCTGAGCCTGGGCTCCGCCACCGTGCCGGGGTTTCCTCCCGTCACATCCGCCGCCGAACTCCTGCGCGTAGCCGACAAACGAATGTACGACGCCAAGCGGCTGGATTCATCCGGACGATCTGGCGCCGGCTGAATCGGCGGGTGCCGGGATCTTCTCCTCCTTCAGGATCTGGACGCTCTTGATGGATTTGTGATCGGCCTCATGGACGATGAGCCGACAGTGGCCCAGGTGAACCTCCTCCCCGACCGCAGGAATCCGCCCCAGCTGTTCTTGGATCAAGCCGCTGATCGTATTCGGTTCCTCTCCCAAATCGACCTTGAGAAAATCATTGATGCGCCGCACTTCGGTCCGGCCGTGGACGAGGATCTGATTCTTGCCGATGCGCTTGATCAGCTCCTCGCTAATATCCGTCTCGTCCATAATCTCGCCGACGACTTCCTCCAGTAAGTCTTCCAGGGTCACCAATCCCATCACGCCGCCGAATTCATTGACGACGATCGCCATATGCCGCTTTTCCCGTTGAAACTGCTTCATCAGATCGTCGGCCGTCTTTCCTCGCGGGACGAACAGCGCGGGATTGGCAATGTCCTTCAGCCGCACCTCGCATCGACCTTGGGCCAGCTCCATGAGCGCCTTGTCCCGGTAAAGAATGCCGGTGATATTGTCCAGCGTGCCGTCAAAGACCGGAATACGCGAATACTTTGACTTGAAGATCTGCTCTTGAGCTTCCTTCAGGCGCAGGTGCCCCTCCAGCGCGAACACATAAATCCGGGGCGTCATCGAATCTTCAGCCGTGATATCTTTCAGTTGAAAGACGTTCTTAATCATCGTGACTTCTTCCGTCTCGATCATCCCGGCTTTTCCGCCCACGTCCAGCATGATCTTCAGTTCCTCTTCGGTCACAAACGGCACCGCCAGCCCTTTTCCACCGGTGATCTTGTCGATCATCGGCTCCAAGAGGAACAGAATGGGCTTCATTATCTGTTGGATGCCATAGACCGGATAGGCCATCGCCAGCACGACGGGAATCGCGTATTTGGCGGCAAGCGTCTTCGGCACGATATCGCCGAAGACCAAGAGGACAAAGGTGAGCACGCCGATGGCGACGGCCACTGCCTCCGACCCGAAGAGTCGAATCGCCAAGATCGTCGCAAAAGATGCCGCACCGGTGTCAACCAGCCGATCTCCGATCATAATCGTGGACAGCAACCGCTGGGGATTCATCCTCAGATGCAGGGCCATGGCTGCCCGCCGACCTCCGGCCTCAGCCAAGGTGCGAAGTCGTGTCTCGTTGACGGAGAAAAAGCCGATTTCGGTGGCCGAAATAACAGCAGATAACAAGATGAGACTGGCGAGTATTACAAGATCCATCGATGCTAGGCGCGAGCAGATGGCACGGGAAACTTACAATCCGACCAGGTTGGGCCCATGGCAAGTCTGGAGAGCAGAGCGGTCAGGGAGAAGATGAATAGCTCAAGTGGAACGCGTTCTGTAGGCCCACCGTCGTCCATTCGCTATCCCTTGTATCATACCCATCTTTGGCAAGCAACCAAATCGGACTAAATAGCTATAAAATCAATGATGTCCGGCATCCGTTTTCAAGCGTCCGCATGGCATTCAGCGGCCCGGCTAGACATCATCTCGGATCACCACGGATTCGACCTTGAATCGTCCATTGAGTTCCTTCGCAACGGCCGTCGCCTGGCCTTCCGAAGCAAACCGGCCGACTTGCACGCGATAATACCTGCCCGCGGGAAGGTCAACCACGACAATGCGAATATCCGCGTAGTGCTCCCGCAGTATGTTCGCGAGAGCCTGAGCGCGCCTGTGCTCAGTAAACGAGGCCACCTGAACCCGCAAGAACCCGGCGGCATCGACAGCGCCCTGATAACCGGTGACCCTCACACTCACCTCGTCCGTGCCGGCGCCGATGATACCCAGGACGCGCGCCGCAGCCTCCGAAAGATCGATGATGCGGCCTCCGGCAAACGGGCCGCGATCATTGATGCGCACCGTCACGCGCTGCCCGGTCCTGACCGATCTGACAACTACCATTGACCCCATGGGAAGAGTGCGATGGGCGGCGGTCAACTGGTTTTTATCGAATCGCTCGCCGCTTGCCGTCCGATTTCCGTGGAACCCGGGCCCATACCAGGATGCCATTCCCCGCTCCTCATACCCGATCGGATAGCCGGAAGGGAATCGTGGGACCTTTGCGGATCCGCCGCACCCAGCAGCCGCGCTCGTCACTATGAGGATGACCAAAAAGGCATATCGCACCCGCCCGCCCCAGGCGCCGTTTTCATCCACCTGCCCTAGGCCTGCCAAGACAGGTCCTGCGCCCCCGGAGCGCCGATTCCCCGTCTTGGCGCGCCTGGGGTCGGGGGGGTGTAATGCAGGGTTTCTCAGCATCCTCAAAAAGCGTCCAGTGATTCTACGCGCAAGATATCCGTCGCCTTTTTCGTATTGGAGACCGTCAGGACGACGATAGCCTTGCCGCCCTCGCGCGACGGGGTGTAATACCCGCAGACAATATTGATGCGCGCTTCCTTGAGATGCTCGGCCACGACGCTGAGGGCGCCCGGTTTGTTTTGCAGACCCAGGACCAAGGCCGTCTCCTCGCGGAAGCGAACTTTTGCGGCCTTCAATGCGACTCGCGCGCGCTCGAGATCAGCGACGATGAGCCGAAGCGTTCCTTTCCGAAGCTTTCCGGCGCCGCTCACCTCCGGTGCGCTGAAGGCCTTGATATCAACCCCGGCTTTGCCGAGCACGGAGGCGACCCGGGCTAAGGTCCCCGGCTTGCTTTGTTCGGTGATGACTAGTTGTGTTGTCGTCGGCATCGCTTTCTCCTCGTCTCCTGACTGGTCAAATGCCTGGAATCGGTTTAAGCTCTGTCGCCCGATCTGCCGATTCCGGCGAACGGTGAGGGCCTAGTATAGTGCAGGAGACGGTGTTCGTCCAATGTTCTTCATACAAACCGCTTAGTTGACCATGGGCGGGAGGTTCTTCATGAAGCGATGCCGTCGTCGCTGGATCAGAGGGCTGTCCGGGATGACCCTGCTGCTCGGTTGCCTGGGACTCTATGGTCTCTATCTCTCTGCCACGTTGTCCCTTCCCCGTGGGGAAGACCGGCAGCCTCTTCGCATTTACGGCGCCCCGTATCCCCTGAGTCCCGGTCTGCGAATTGAAAAGGCGAGGCTCCAGAACCGCCTGGACCACCTCGGATATCGGCGCGTGTCGCGCAAACTGCAGTCACCTGGTGAGTACCGAACAGTGGGCTCCGAGTGGGAGCTGTATTTGCGAGACTTCGTCTATCCGGAGGGTCGAGTGAAGGGCCGCCCGGTGCGCCTGGCTGTCGAGGACGGTCAGGTCTCCCAAGTCCTTGGGCTCCCCGATGAAACGGATGCCGGCCCGTTGAGCCTGGAACCTCCCTTGTTGGGCGGCCTGCTCGCCGAATCGCGGCAGGTGCGGGAGTGGATTGCCTTCGAAAAGATGCCGTCGCGCCTCGTGGAAGCCGTGCTCGCCGTCGAGGATCATCGCTTCTATCACCACATCGGCGTCGATCCGCTGGCGATCGTGCGGGCCGCGTGGGAAAACATGAAAGGGGGCGGCGTCCGGCAAGGAGGCAGCACGATCACGCAACAGCTCGCGAAGAATCTCTATTACACGCGCCAACGCACGTTTTTCAGGAAGATTCGCGAATCGATCGCGGCGCTCATCTTGGAAATGAAGTACTCGAAGGAGGACATCCTGGAGAGCTATCTCAACGAGATCTATCTGGGGCAGTCCGGATCGGTCGCCGTGTACGGCGTGGGCGAGGGAGCTCACTACTATTTCGGAAAATCTCTTTCGGATCTGACGGTCCCGGAAGCCGCCCTGCTTGCCGGGATGATCAAGGGACCGAACACGTACGCGCCGGTAAAAAATCCCAGCCGCGCCAAGAAGCGGAGAGATATCGTGCTCCTTCGCCTCAAACAAGAAGGAAAACTCACCGACAAACAGTACCAGGCGGCGGTGAGCACACCCATCAGGGCGGCGACACTCCAAAAGGGATTAGCGGACGCCCCCTATTTTGTGGACTACCTCCTCTCTCATTTGGAAGACTCGGCGCAGAGCGTGCCGCAGGCCGGCCTGCGTATCTTCACGACACGCGACCCCGAGATGCAACGCCTGGCGGAAGAAGCCGTGAGCACGGGACTGACCCGGTTGGAGACACGCTATCGTTTTCTCGTTTCGCGGGGCGATGAACTCCAGGCCGCCCTGGTCGCCCTCGATCCCAAGACCGGAAGCATCCGGGCGATGGTGGGCGGTCGGGACTATGGGACGAGCCAGTTCAATCACGCCGTGCAGGCCAAACGGCAGGCCGGTTCCCTCTTCAAACCGTTCGTCTATCTGGCGGCATTTGAGCGAAGCACGGAGTCGAATGACTCCGTGCTCACTCCCGCCACCTTATTGGAGGACACGCCCATCAGCTTCGCCAATGGGACGTCGCCCTGGTCGCCGCAGAATTATGATCGGAAGTTTCACGGACAGGTCACCGTGCGGACCGCCGTGGAGCAGTCCCTCAACATCCCCGCCGTCCGCGTCGCGCAGGCCGTCGGAGTTCGCCGGATTATCGACCTGATGCGCCATCTCGGCGTCAAAGGGCCGCTGGACGAAGACCTCTCGTTTGCCCTAGGCACGTCCGATGTCTCGTTGATCGAGATGACCGGCGCGTTCGGCGCCTTGGCCCAAGGGGGTCGTTTTTTTCCGCCGACGGGGCTCCACGCGGTGTCCGGAGAGCAGCCGGAAGACCTGGTCATGAAAGAGGCTCAGGAGCCGGCTCAGATTTTTTCACCCCAATCCGCCTACCTCATGACCTCCACGCTCAAAGGCGTGGTGGAGCGGGGAACCGCCGCGCAAGCGAAAGCGATGGGGTTGACGGCGCCCGTCGCCGGCAAGACGGGAACCACGGACGATCATCGCGACGCGTGGTTTATCGGCTATACCCCGGATATCGTTATCGGGGTCTGGGTAGGATACGACGATGGATCGACGCTGAAACTCACCGGAGCCCAAGCCGCGCTCCCCATTTGGGTGGATTTCTTTCAGAAGGCGATTCCCATCATGAGCGGCGACTTCCCGGTTCCCAGCGGGGTCGTCTCCCGCA